>CAYRIE010000153.1:0-4199 GCA_964424215.1 uncultured Pseudobdellovibrionaceae bacterium | reverse complement strand
GGGCCTGCTGCACCTTTTCAGTCTGAAGGAGATGCCGAAGCAGCTGGGGTTTGCTCTTTTTATCTACAAAAAGCACCCGCTGCTCAATTTTTTCAACCGTAGTGGATTCAGGAGTTACTTCCACTCTTACGGGGTTGGTCAAAAGACTCTGAGCCAGCTGTGCAATATCCTTTGGCATCGTTGCTGAAAAAAGGAGGGTCTGTCTTTGAGGCGGAAGTTTTGCGATCACTTTTCTCACATCGTTAATAAAGCCCATATCCAGCATCCGGTCGGCTTCATCAAGAACGAAGACCTCAAGCTGACCTAAGCGAATTTTCCCCTGGCTCATCAGATCCAGCAGGCGGCCAGGAGTTGCTATGAGTACGTCCTGACCTGACGCCATGGCGGTAACCTGAGGCCCCTGGCCAACGCCTCCAAAGATGACCGTTGAGCGAAGACGCAGACTCTCTCCATAGGTGCGAAAGCTTTTGTGAATCTGCGCTGCCAGCTCCCTGGTGGGCGTAAGAACCAGCACGCGGCAGCTTCTGGCCTCGATTCGGGCGTGGCGGGTAGCTAGGTGTTGAAGGATCGGAAGAGCAAAGGCTGCAGTTTTGCCAGTACCTGTTTGGGCAATCCCTAATAGATCTCGCCCCTCTAGGAGACTGGGAATGGCCTGAGCCTGGATCGGGGTGGGCACAGTGTAGCCACATTTTTTGAGGCTGTTAAGAAGGGGAGAGCTTAGGCCCATTTGGGAAAAATCTTGCATGGATGGCTTCTTTTCTAAAAGTGTTCCGGCGCGGGTGTGCGCCCAGAGTGAATTGACTATTTAGCTGCTGATGCATAGCGCCAGCAAAAGGCTTTGTCACCAGAATTCTGGGGGGGAAAACGGGGACCGTTTGCCATCTCGATGAAGGGATCTCTAAGATAGGACGATGAACACCTCGGTCAAAACAGCACTTGCTGCCCTCCTCACTGTGTTGATTTTAGGATCTTTAGCTCTAGCGGTTTGGACGCCAGTGGGAAGGTACTGGTCTGGCTACATGGGCCTGTCTTCCGGGCTCAATCTGGCCCACCGGGCCCCTCAGCCCGCTGAGGCCATCTTCACCTTTAGGACCTGGCAGATGGACTCTGGTGTTGAAAAGTACGTTATGGATGTCGCCACCCAGCTTGCGGAACATTCAGCTGAGTTTCAGAGGCTGCAGAGTGAAGTCTTAGAAAACGTCAGAAGTTTTTTGCCAGAGACTGAGGCGCTAGCGTCTGAGCCAACTTCGACGCTGCCTAAGGCCCTCGCTGAAATCCTTCAAGCAACTTTCAACGCCTACCTTGAAGTTTATATGCTAGATCAGGCGGCTTTAAGCAGCGTCCTCTCAAAAGCTTTTCTAAAAGATATGAGCTCCTTGGCAGAGGTCTTACCCTTTGCCGGCCTTGTGGAGCTTCAAAATGGTCTTCCGCGGTTATCTGCGATGGGGCTGCTGCGACTTCCGCAAACTCTAAAAGAAAACCCTGAAATGCTTCTTAAGCAGCTTGAGAATCTAAGCCCTGAAAAAAGAGAAATGCTCACTGAGCTGCTCTCAGAGGTTGAGCTAGAAACTGTGTTCTTTAATGGCGCGCCCTTTATCCGCATTGAGCATAAAGCGACCGGTCTGAGTGTTTATGCCCACCTTCCAGATAGGCGGCACATTGCTTTAGGTAGCGATCCTAAGAGGATATTAAAGCTTGTAGAAAAAGTTAGATCCTCCGCCATTCTGCCCGCATCTGGCAGCACAGGGGAGGTTTTCGTAAATCTTCAGGCGCTTTTAGAAAAGATCCCGCTCCTCAGGCTTTTAGGTCTAGATGCTAAGTCCGTTTCTATAAAAATCGAGCAGACCTCCCGCACCTCTTTGACCCTCCGGCTGGAGGGAGGGTCCATTGAGTTTTTAAAGTCCTACGAGCCAAGGGCTCAAAAGTTTCTCTCCAAGTATCAGGGGGAGTATGAAGTAAGTCAGGAAGAAGGGGGCACTACGGTTCGCGCCGAATTCCCCTTTAGCGCGACAGCTCGAATATTCGCTCAAGAGCAGCTGGGGGAAATTCAGCGAAGGCAGGCCTTTTTGCAGCAGCTCTCAGAGATTCAAGAAGCAGTATCTCAGGAAAATAGAGTGGCGGCAGCGTTTTCAGGAGACGACGTGGACGTGCTCTTAAAGAAGGCTGACGGAGCTGGGGACCTTTTTCTAAGAGCGGGCCTGGGGGATCCGAAAACTTCCTATGAGATGACTGCGCACATTTCTAAGCCCCAAAAGTCTTCCATTTTGGTTTTCTCTGGTCACTGCACAAAGGCCTTAAGCCAGTTGCAGGTATGGCAAGCCGGAAAGTCGGCAGGGTTTGTCTCTAAGGGCGAAGCTGAGAAGACCATCCAAGTCACTGTAGGCCAGGCACCCTCGCAAGGGTATGTGCTGGATTTGGACACTCCCCTAAAGCAAGGAGAGGTAGATCTTATCTGGACAGTGTCTAAAGATGTTCAAGACGTAGGTGCTGCAGATTGCCATATGGACTTTCCGCCGTTTGTACTTTGACCGTCTCTGCAGCTGGCTTAGCCGCAACTTCTGTTGGACGAGAGCTAAAAGCTGCATCTTTTAGGTTTTGGCGTACAGCCTGTCCATCATTTGAGTGAAAGGCGTGAGCAGGGCCAAAAACAACGTCACCAGGACCACGTTAAAGCTGAGGTGCGCTATGGCAACCACGAGCGACGGAGTGGCAGCCACACTTAAGACCCAGTGAGTGAACGGCTTTAAGAAGGGCAAGATCATAAGCACACCAGCCGTGTTGACCAAGGTGTTGGCCATCGCTGCTTTACGGGCCGTAACTCCCATGCGCATAGAAGCAAATAAGGCCGTGGCCGTGGTACCAACGTTGGCTCCAAGGACGATGGGGATGGAATTCTCAGGCAGGAGTAGCCCCTGCTGTACAAACACAATGGCAAGACCTGTGGCCACGGTGCTCGACTGCAAAATCACAGTGAGCACGATGCCGATCCCGAGGGCCTTTAAGGGCGTCTCAGTGTGCAAGAGCAGCTCGTGCATCTGGGGGCTGTCTCTTAAGGGGGCCAGCGACGTGCTGATCAGATCCAAGCTAAAAAAGATAAATCCAAAAAAGAACAGAGCCTTGCCAAAGATTCGGATCTTAAAGGGCAACCAGGTGATCAGAGTGCCCAGCACAATAAAGATCGGACCAATTCCGGTGAGCTTAAAAGATACCAGCCAGGCTGTAGTGGTGGTGCCGATGTAAGAGCCCAGCATGATGGCCATAGCTCCTGAGAAGCTCAAAACGCCAGCGTCCACCAGGGATACAGCTAGTGCCGAAACTGCAGTGCTCGACTGAATGATAGCCGTAAAGAAAAATCCCACGAAGGTGCTCGTAAAGCGGTTCACCGTGAGCCGCTCCATGATGGATTTTAGATGAACTCCCGCGGCCTGGCGCAACTCATGGCTCAGCGAGTTCAGGCCAAACAAAAATAAAATAAGCGCACTCAGAATCGTGAATATTATTTGGTAATCAGCCACAGCTCCCACCTGAAAGTTTTAATTCTAAGCGAAAATGTATGTGAAAGGCAAAAACCTAGAGCATTGCATTTGATTACCTTCAGGTGTTGGTTTAGCGCTTCAGATCTAGGAGGTTCTTTATGAAGAAAATGAAGGTCGTGATTTCTCTTTTCGGAATGATGGGTTTTATGGCTATGGCTCACGCCGACGTCAAGGAGTACAAGGAGCTGACAGAGGCCAGCCAAATCAATATCAAGCAGGCCATGGATATTGCTACCGGACGGGCCAAGGGGGCTGTTGTGAAGGCCGAACTGGACCGCGAAGATGACAAGCCCATTTACGAAATCGAGGTTCTTTCAGGCGAGAGTCTGTACGAATTTAAAATTGACGCCGCAACTTCAAATATCATCGCCACCAAAGAAGACAAAGATTAGGACCGAAAAAGCTGTAAGTGTTGGGGCGGGAACCTGGGATAGGTTCCCGTAACCCTTTAACATCACACAAATATATCCGAGCCCGCCTCAGGCCTCGCCATCAGAGGCCCCCTGGCTTATCTTCAAAGTGCCATCAAAGCCCTGTACTTTCCGCTGATTTGGACTAAAAAAGTCCAAAGCATGTAGAAACTATGAACGAGGGTGGAATCGATGGTGCGCGTCCTTCTTTTTGTTCTCGCTACGGCTCTTGCCGGCTGCGCTGAGGCGCCGT
>CAYRIE010000152.1:0-4204 GCA_964424215.1 uncultured Pseudobdellovibrionaceae bacterium | reverse complement strand
CGAGAGCAGGTGGAGATCGGCAGCACATTTACGTATTCGGTGGTGGTTTCTTCAACGGAGACCGTGCGCCTTCAGGATCCCCAGCTGCCGCAGCTGCCTGGGATGGCCGTTCAAGGCTCAAGTGTGGGCTCTGAAACTCGCAGCACCATCATGACAACGCCCAGTGGACCTACGCTTCAGACTCAACAGATCCAAAGGTTTAATTTTCGAATCTCCCCTCAGGAGCTGGGCCAGAAAATTCTTGCGCCCTCAAAGGTGATGGTGAACGGGCAAACACTCTCTACCCCTTCAGTGGCCATTGAGGTGGTGCCTCGTGGCACCTTGGGGGAGCCCGATCCGCCTCAAGACACCGCCGGAGGCTTGCCATTTGGCGGTCTGGATAGTTTTGATGATGCCTTTAACCAGCTTCTTAGACGCAATCAAAACAGGCTCCGGCAGATCCCTATGCGCGGGACGGATTTTTTCATCACCGCAGAGACAGATAAAGATGCAGTTTATGTGGGTGAGAAGCTTGTGGTCACCTACTATCTTGTGACCAACGGTAGGGTAACGGACATCGATACGCTCGGCTATCCGGCGCTCGAAGGCTTTTGGAAAGAGGATATTGAAGTGGCCACCCACCTGGCGTTTGAGCCGGTGGAGGTTCAAGGCGAGATGTACAACCGCGCGCTTTTGGCCTCTTACGCCCTTTATGCCCTCCAGGATGGCCTGCTTGAGATGGATCCCTACCGCGCCAAGGTGGGTCTTTTAGGTCGCGGCGGTAAGGTGACCAACACCCGCCAAAGTGAAGCCAAAAAGATTTTCGTGCAGGCTCTGCCTCAGCCGGCGCCGCAGCCCTTCCTTGGAGTCACAGGACAGTTTCAAATCAAATCTGAGTTGGTTGACAGACAGTTTCAACAGGGGACGCCCTTTCAGTACCGGCTTCGTTTTGATGGCACGGGCAATGCCAAGGCGATTAAGGTGCCAGAGCTTGATCTTCCTGAAGGGCTGGACATCTACAGTGTGACCGACGAGGCCCAGTTTTTTAGAAACGGCAGCGGTTACAAATCGTTCAACTATTTGATTGTGCCCTCAGAGCCGGGGCAGTTTCAAATACCCAGTCAGCAGGCCTATTATTTTAACCCGGAAACTAAGAGCTATGAGGTGCTGGAATCAAAGCCCCACACGGTTCAAGTCCACCCGTCCAGTGGGGCGCCGACGCTGCCTGCGCAGGCCCTGGCCCCGGCAGCATCCTCTGATGAGACCGCTGACTCCTCATGGCAGCCTGCGCTTCTTGGAACAAATCCTGGAGTGAGCTTTTCACCGCCGGCCAGTTTTTGGGCAGGCCTTTATCTGCTCTCTTTTTTGGTGTTGGCCTTTAGAGGACACAGGGCCCTGGGGCTTGGACAAAGAAAGCGCTCCTTACAAATGGTCGTTCAGCGAAGGGCTAAGGAAATTCGGCGGCTGGCGCAGAAACAAGAGTTTCGCAAGCTAGGCGCTACAACCATCAACACCACATCTTTTCTGCTCGGGCAGATGTCCGGCGTTGGCGGCGGCGGCGAGCAGCTCGATCAGCTCCTTTCAAAATCCCCCCCTAGCGTTCAGCGCGAGATGAGCCAGGAGCTGGCCGCTCTGATGGAAAGATCTCAGGCTCTCTCTTTTGCGCCAGAAGATGCGCTTGGCAGCCAGCGCGAAAAAGAGAATTTATTGAGATTCGCAGAGCGTGTGGAGCGGGCCTGGCAGAAGTGCCTTCAGCTTGGATTTCAGAGCGAGGAGATTGGACCAAGGTCCTAAGCTGGCGTCTATTGAGGAAGGCCACTTCTGTTCTGATGTTTTATGGACCCACGATTCATCTTGAGTTAACCTAAATATTGCAGCCTAAGGGGGGGTCATGAAGGCCGGGAAGTATGTATTTTTAATTCTCTTGCTGTCGGCCTGTTCGCACCTTCAGCGAAGTGAGGGCGTAGCCCACGATGACATTGATGTTCTTAGCCCCGTAGATGGCTCAGTGCCAGCTGCTGAAAATGACCTGACAGACACCCCCGGCATTGAAGGTGTTCCGCACGAGTTTAATGCTCAGGTGCAAAAGTGGTTAGACTACTTTACGGGCCGCGGCCGCCACCATATGGATCGCTACCTTGCCAGGTCCACACGCTACATGCCCATGATGACCGAAATTCTCAGAAAGAACGGTCTGCCTGAGGATCTTATCTACATAGCACTGATTGAATCAGGCTTTAGCCCCACAGCTCATAGCCACGCCAATGCCGTAGGATACTGGCAGTTCATTCGCGGCACAGGGTTGCGGTACGGCCTGCACATTGACTCTTTGGTGGATGAAAGGCGCGACTTTTTGCTCGCGACCGAGGCTGCTGCGGGCTACTACAAAACTCTTTATGGACTCTTTGGTTCTTGGTATCTGGCGATCGCCTCCTACAACACCGGTGAGAACCGCGTGAAGCGGGCCGTGACTCGGCTTCACACCCGTGACTTTTGGGAGCTGGCTCGCCGGCGGGCGCTCCCTAGGGAAACAGTCAATTATGTTCCCAAGTATTTAGCTGCGCGCATGATTGGTAAAGATCCCAAAAAGTACG
Source organism: uncultured Pseudobdellovibrionaceae bacterium (assembly GCA_964424215.1). GTDB lineage: Bacteria > Bdellovibrionota > Bdellovibrionia > Bdellovibrionales > JAGQZY01 > CAYRIE01. The sequence continues at coordinate 1,631 of CAYRIE010000152.1, read as the reverse complement.
GCTTTGATTCTATTGAGTATCAGGAGCCACTGACCTTTGAGGAGATCACCGTCAGCGAGCCGGTCAATCTGAAAAAGCTAGCCGAAGAGATGAACCTTGAGCATCAGGATCTGTTGCTGCTCAACCCCTCGTTCACCAAAGGTTTTGCTCCCATTTACCGCGGTACTGAAGTCACCATCCGGGTGCCTAAGGGCATGACCGAGCTTGCGCAAAACCGCATGACCCAAGCTATCGCCAGTGCAGAGGATTTGGCTTCGGCCTCCCGCGCAGGTTACGTGTGGTACCGCATTCGCCGCGGCGACACCTTAAGCACCATTGCTCGAAGGTTCCGCACCAGCGTTCGCCAAATCCGCGACATCAATAATATGCGCGGCTCTCGCATCATTGCAGGCCGAAGCATCAAAGTTCCCGAGTCAGGCTACCGCTATGCCGAAAGGCAATCTAGCTCCGGCGCGGTGACCAATAGGACTATCAGCGTCCCCGCTTCCGGTGAAGCAGGGGAGACTCTTCAGTACAGAATCCGCCGGGGTGACACTTTGGCAAGAATCGCCAGTCGACACGGCGTTAAGGTGAGCGATATCGTTCAGGCCAACAACCTGCGCGGCTCATCCAGAATTTACGCAGGCCAAAGCCTGCTTATTCCCGTGCGCGGGACCTCTGTTGCGGGGCGGGCAGCTAGCTCAAGCGGTGGCGACGTTAGCCAGTTTGTCACCTACCTGGTTCAGCGCGGTGACACGCTTATAGGCATTGCGCAAAAGTTTGGTACGACCGTGGAAGCTTTGCGCGCGGCCAACAACTTCGGGCGCAGATCCATTCTTTATGCAGGCCAAAAAATTAAGGTGCCCCAAAGCGGTCCCAGCTCGCAGGCGCGGGTGGAATCTCGCCACGTGGTTCGTAGAGGTGAGAATCTTACGCTGATTGCGCAAAAGTACGGCCTATCTGTGCGGGATCTTGTGAACGCCAATGGACTGAGAAACTCTTCAAGGATCCTTGTAGGGCAGACCCTTACGATTCCTGGTGCGATCAAGCACCGCGTGCGCCGCGGAGAAACATTGAGCCGAATCGCCCAGAGGTATTCAGTGCCTCAGCGGCAGCTGGCCCAGGCCAATCAGATCGATAACGCCTCCCACATTCAGGTGGGAGACACCCTGATTATTCCGCGGTAGTTTCTGGCGCCTGACTCTCAGTCAGCCCCAAAGTTTGTGCAAGTTTTTCTGCAACGGCTCGAAAGGCTTGAGCCGTCGCACCAGCTTCGCTCCCGGACAAAAAGGGTAAGCCCAGCTCGCTGGCTACTCCAAGGGGAGGGTGGAAGGGAACTTCGCCCAGGTGATTCATGTTGTGCACTTTCAGGTACCCTGAAAGATCGCCTTTAGCGAAAAGCTGTACGGGCTCTGTGCCAGGAACATCCAGATAAGCCATGTTTTCAACTGCGCCAAGGATCGGAACGCCGGTTCGCCCGAACATATCGGCAGCCTTTTTCATATCGCTTAAAGAAAGGTTTTGCGGCGTGGTCACAAGGACGGCCCCTGCCATGGGCACCTTTTGCACCAAGGAGAGCTGCACATCACCCGTTCCGGGCGGAAGGTCTACGAGCAAAATATCTAGCTCGCCCCAATTCACCTCGGACAAAA
>CAYRIE010000151.1:0-4262 GCA_964424215.1 uncultured Pseudobdellovibrionaceae bacterium | reverse complement strand
GTCCACGGGGATCACCCAAAAGGGAAGCTTTGAGGCTAGGTCAAGCCTTGGTGCCGCCACATCAAGGGCAGTTAGGATGTGATACGAACAGTTCTCCGTGAAAAAGTAGTAATCAAAGTAGGTGAATCCCAGCTCCCAAAGGTGAGCTATCAGCATGTCGATTTCAACAGCTGAAAGGTTCAGCTCATACTCCCAGAGGTCACGTACATCAAAGTCGCTGTACTCGCGCACCTTGTAGTAGTAGGGAAGCGCGGTGAAGGTTCCGGGGAACACGCCTATCATGCCAAAGAAAGCATAGAGCACCGGATTGGTGGTGGTGGGGTTAGCAGCAAAGTTGATTCCAAGATCAAGTAGGGGGCTTGATCCTTCTTCACCGAGCTTTCGTTTGTTAAGCCTTAAAAGAGAGTGTCCAAAAGTGGAGGAGGGGTTCCCTACGTTGTAGGAAGAAAACACCAAAGTCGCTGACTGGGCCTGACTTCGTGCTTTAAAATCATCAAACTCGGTGCACTCCTGCCGGGGCAGATCCTCATCCTTGATGCCGAGCTCGTCAGATAGCCAGCGCCATCTGGCCGGAAACTGACACTTCACCGTTTGGGCAGGGTTGTGCTCTCCAAGGTTCCGCTTTTCGGTTGAAAAAAAGCCGAGTAAGGTGGCTCTCAGCTCCTCCTTGGGGTGGGTTTTTCCTTTGGAACTTACAAAAAATCCAAGGCCATCGGCTTCACTGACGGCTCTTCCGAGCAAGTTAGGTTTGTAGTGGACAAGATTTTGCCAAGAGATGGTTTCGTGAAGCTTGCGGCGCTTAGCTTCTTCCCAAAGCAGAAGAGCTCTCTCTGGAGTGTCTTGAGTGCTGCCATAGGCCCGACCCAAAAACATCAATGGAAGAGCCAGCAATAAAAAAAGTGGCAACAGCTTCGCCATAAGGCTCAGTTATTGCCACTTCGATAGGGAAAACTCAATAAAAGCTTAGCCCCTACAACCTGCAACTGGAGATTGACGCAGAGTCTCTACGATCTTTGCTGTCATAGCAGAAGCAGACTCTTCCTGAGAAATCTCAGCATAGTTGGCTTGAAGTGCTTGTGAGGCCACATTGTGGTTAGCGCACGAGAGCATATGGCTGAGTGTGCTGACGGTTTCGCCCTGTCCGCGGGAGATATCGTTGTTAAGGGCGATTTGGTTCGCTTCAACGAAGTTCTCAAGAGCAGCCTTCACGTTGGTATCAACACAGTTGGAAGTTCCAGAGGTGATGCCGGAGGTTTGGTTGCCGTAAATTCCGTTGGAGGTTGCGGCAATGATTTGAGTAGGCCCGGGCTCAGCACCCAGAATTTGGTTTCCAAGGCCGCAGCCCGCTTGACCAATGGTTTGAGCGAAGGCGCCAAAAGATCCGAAAAGAATAACTGAAAAGATAAGGTGTTTCATAAGCGTCTCCTCTTAGCCTTCGATGTTGCAGCTGGAAGTTAAAACGGGGTTGGTCTGAATGACCTCATAGAGATTCTGTACGTTCGTGTAGGCGTTGTCGCTCGACATAAAGATCTTCTCTAGGTTGCTTTGAGCTGCGCGGTTGAATTCCATTTGATTGGAGCAGTTCATCAGATTGGCAAGACCTACAAGGGTTTCACCGCTTCCGCGCGCCACATCTTTCACGATCACTTCGCGGTTGCTCTCGATGTAAACGGCAGCCTGAAGGCCAGCTTCTGCAAGATTGCAGTTGAGTGTGCCGGTAGTGATTCCAAAAGTCTGGTTCGCAGCGGTGGCGTTGGTGGTGGCTGCAAACACCTGCACAAATCCTGGCTGAGCACCGAAGATCATGGAGCCAAGTCCACAGCCTGCCAGCCCATAGCTGTCTTTGGTGGCTTTTATGATGGGTTCAGCTTGTTCTTGAGCCTGTGCCGTAAGGCCCATAAAGGCCACAGCGAGCACACTTAGCAAAGTCAGTTTCCGCATGGTTAACACTCCGTTGGTTGGATAACGTTAAGCTCTAGATTCTATAGTCGATTGGATCGGTAGTGGAGTGGAATATTCAAATTCTGAGGGTGCTGCTTGGCGCCACGACCCGTCTCTAATAGGAGGGGCACTTATAATAGCGTTTGCATCACGCTGTGCAGAAAAAAGGTTTGATGCTGGGTTAATTCAAGTTGCTCCTCGTGCATTTTGACAAAGGCGTCAAAGAGCTTTTTCTTTTCCAGGGGCTTAAGGCCCCTGAGCTCATCAAGGGCTCTAAGTAGCGCTTCCCCTCCGCGCGCACTCTTGGGTGTGGGTGCTGGAGCACCTCTTCCGAGCGTGTGCCAAGCTTTTTCATAGGTGGCCAGGAATCTGTCCCCTGACATTTCAGCTAACACTGTGAGGATATATCTAAGGGAGAGCACACTCTGTCCCAGCGTCGATTTGCCGCTAGCTTCAGGATGCACCACCTGACCCAAGGAGTGCTCCAGGTAAGAAAGTGCCGACCATTCCAGAATTTCAAGTTCGCCGTCTAGATAGATAAGAGCTTTGACCTTTTCTAAAAACGCCCTTCGCTCCTCATCTGACATCCCCTTAAGGGTGGCTGCTGCTAGCGAAAGCAAAGCGTTTTGCTCTTTAGCGGGTAGCTGGCCTATCTGATTTAGGTTCGCAGTTAAGTAGGCCTTCACGCTCGGATCAAAATCAAGCCCGGTCACTTTATCTGCCGGTTGCGGCTGAGAGGCGCGAGAGTGGACGATAGCCAGCACGATGGCTTTGGCCTCATCCAAAGAGTGAGAAGCTTCTCTGAGTTCAGGGGCGAGCGGCAGAAGCTGAGAGAGCATCAGCGCCATCCTCTGAGGGTCCAGCGGACTGTCTTTAGGCTTTTGGGTCTCAGGTGATGAAGGGGCCGCGCCAGAAGGAAGAGGTGCACCTAGGTAGGACTCAAGGCGCTGGATGCGAACTTCAAGGGAGGGGTGAGAGGACATCAAGGAGAACATCCTCTGGATGGGCTCGTTTAAGTACATATGGGAGACCTCTTCATCCATGGGGTCTCTAGACTGGCCACCTGAGGAGCGCTCGATCTTTCGGAAGGCACCGCCCAGACCCAATGGATTGCGGGTCAGCTGGACCGCATAGGCGTCAGCCAAAAACTCGCGCTGCCTTGAAGTTGCGGCCTTGATAAGTCTAGCAAAGAAAACACCAATGGAGCCGACCACCAGTAAAGTGAAGGCTACGGCCGCAACACCAGCCACCCCGCCGCCCCCCCTGCGCCGTGAGGATCCTCCGTAAGATACGCCACGCAGAAGGACCCAGCCCAGTTTACTTAAGCATAGGATGCCAAAAAGCACGCCCACCAGACGCAGATTGATTTTGATGTCGTGATTTAAAATATGACTGATCTCGTGGGCTACTACGCCTTGAAGCTCATCTCGGGTGAGCTGCTCTAAAGCTCCTTGAGTTACGCAGAGCCAGGCGTTCTCTTTGGACCAGCCCGCAGCCAGAGCGTTGATAGAGGGCTCCCGCTTTTGGACGTAAACACCTGGGATGGGGCTACCTGAGGCGATAGCCATTTCTTCGACGACATTGAGAAGTTTTTTTTCCACAGGGTCTGTAGTGCTGGGCTTTACCTTGGTGGCTCCAAGCAAAGTAGCAAGGTGCTCGGAATCTCGGGAAAGGCTAAAAAGCCGGTAGGCGGATGCAGAACCTATGAGTGCGACAGTGGACAAGGTGGTGAAAAGGTAAAGTGAGCTGTGGTCCGTGGGCCCTCCGCCAGGATCAGTCACGAAAAAAAGATCCAGCACAAAGCTCAATGCAAAATTGATCGCCACAACAATGGCTATCACCGCCAGTCCAAAAAAGAGGACGAGCAGCCGTGTGTTCCGGCGGGCCTGTTCCTGGTGCGCAAAAAAGTCCATAACCTAAAATTTTACCGCTACGGCCTCTCGCTCTTGGGGGGCGGAGACTTCAAAGAATACCGCCTCTTTAAAGCCCAGTGCTGAAACAAAAAGCACAGCCGGAAAGCTCTCGCGCCCATTGTTGTAGCTCATGACGGAGTCATTGTAGTGCTGACGCGCAAAACTTATCTTGTTCTCTGTCGAGGAGAGCTCTTCCATCAAACGGGTCATGGTCTGATCGGATTTGATGTCGGGGTAATTTTCGAACACCGCTAAAAGTCGACCCATGGAAGAGGTCAGTTGGGACTCAGCCTGCACCAGCTCTCGCATAGCTTCAGGCTGATCGGCCCGACCTTGAACGTTCTGATCTGCTGCTAAAGCCTGATTGCGGGCTTTAACAACTGCCTCTAAAGTTTCACGCTCATGAGC
>CAYRIE010000150.1:0-4354 GCA_964424215.1 uncultured Pseudobdellovibrionaceae bacterium | reverse complement strand
AACGATGAGGATTTCAGAAACCGCCACCAAAATTTCAACTTTAGGGAGCTGGTTCTGCACATCGTTGACTGGATGGATGAGGGAGATCAAAGCCTCATAGGTGGTTCTGAGCGCAGCTACTACCGCGACTTCAACACAGAGGACATTCCGCCCAACCAGCCACTTAAAACCCTAGAAGAGCTGCGCATGGTTCACACCATGACCGATGAGATCTTTGATCTGCTAGAAAAGCATGTCACGATCTACGGAATCAAAGGGCTCAACGTGAACCAGGCCTCAAGAGACATGCTCATGTCCCTTGACCCTCAGATCACCGAAGAGATTGCCAACGAAATCTTGGAGCGACGAGAAGATAGGGAACTTGGCGGGCCGTTTACCGACGCCGAAGACTTTCTGAACTTTTTAAGCAGCCGAGGTGTGAACACCGAAAACTATGCCCAAACCAAGGTTCCGCTGGTGTTTGACCAGCTGTCCAACTTTCGTCTGGAGTGCGTTGGCCAGGTTGCAGATGTCCAGCGCAAAATTATTGCCATTGCCTACGACTTTGATACAGTTAAAGGGCGTTTAACGGAGTTCCTGACTGCGGAGCGAGAGGCTGGCCTCTACCCTCCTGAAGAGCTTGAACGGCGAAGGCAGTGCAAGGAACAAACAGGAGACGATAGATACAACTGCCTGTGCAGTAACAGTCCCAACCGCGAAAGGTGTGTGGCTGAGGAGAGAAGCAAAGCTTCTGGTGCAGGCGCTGCCCCAAGTTCCAGGCAGGCCATAAAACCCGGGCCGCCAGAAATTATTTTCTGGAAAGAAGGGGTTTGATTTGGAGTGTGATGAAGTCTGTTGGAATTGAAGTAGGCCAGCACAGCATCAAATGGGTTGAACTCAACAGTCAGGGTAAAAGCCTTTATCTCTCCGGCCATGGCCGCACTGTGCTGAAGAACACTCCAGGCATGGACCATGAGCTGGAGGTGATGGAAACCCTCCGTGAAGTTCTCTCCCAGTTCACCGACCCCTCGACCAAATTCGTCGCCGCCATAGGCCAAGACCGCCTCAGCATGAAGGTGAAAAGGTTTCCCTTCAAAGAAAAGCACAAGATCCTGAAGGCTCTGCCGTTTGAAATGGAAGATGAGCTTCCCCTAGCGGGAGAGCAAATCCTCTATGACTTTAAGCCCATCACCTTTTATGGAAAAAAGGCTGAAGTCTTAGCTCTGGCCATTCCGCGCTCCGAGGTGTCCACCGCTTTATCGACAGCTTCTGATTCCGGGCTCAATCCCGATATTCTCTCGATTGAATCTGCGGGACTTGCCAACCTCATTGAAGGTTGGGACCGTCCCGTTCCCCTGCTGCCGGAGTCGGCCTCCGAGTGGGATGAAAACTTTGAAGGACTTGAAACTTCAAACCAACCGCTCTCCCCTGCTCGCGTGCTGCTGCACCTTGGGCACACCAAATCGCTCATGCTCATTTTTAGGGACAACCGCTTGATCGGGTCGCGCAGCATCTATTGGGGCGGGCTACGTGTGGCTCAGTCCATCTCTTCAGCTTTCAGCATTCCCGTAGCTGAAGCCATTAAGGGGCTTCCGGAGAAGAGCTTCATACTGCTCCGCTCAGAGGGTGCGACTAAGGACCAGCTCCGCCTCTCCGAGGCAGTTACCAGCTCGCTGGGAGAGTTAATTCGCGAAGTGAAGATCAGCCTGCTGGAGTCACAAAGCCTTCTCAACCTGGACATCCAGAAGATGGAGCTGACCGGATCGCTGAGCCTGATCAGCAACCTGCCCGGCTACCTGACTCAGAAGTTTGAGATCCCAGTGAACTCTTTTCGCTATGTGGATTCTGCGGGCGTTTACATTTCCGGCTGGGACGCCAAAGATGAGGCCACCTTCAGCCTGCCGCTCGGACTGGCCCTTGAAACCTACAAGCGCCCCTCTAGCTACCCGATCAATCTAAGGCAAAACGAATTTCAGAAACGCAATCGCACCATCGAGCAGGCCTGGACCAGGTGGCGCATTCCCGTACAGACAGCTGTAGCAGCCTTTGTGCTGTTTCTTGTCTTTGCCGCCTACCGCAGCTCCCTATCCTCCGAGTTGATGTTTCAGGCGGAGGAGAACCTCACTCAGCGCGCCAGAGTGGAAGCTGGCTTAAGCCCCAGCAGAGCCACTACGTCCAACGTACAAGTTCACATCCGCTCTCGGCGGAGCGACATACGCAACAGCGAAACGGCCCAAAAACTAATGGGTCTAAAGAGCGCCATGGCCGTAATGAAGTCGATCTCTGCCCAACTTCCGCCTCCAAGGTCCCCGTCGGCGGCACAGCCCGTGTACGTTGTGAACTCTCTTCAAGTCGACTTTGATAGAGTTCGCCTCACGGGTACAGCACAAAACGCCTCTAGCGTGCGCCAGATCGAGCAAAGCCTAGTCTCCCTGGCGCGAGGCGGACGGGTTCAGCGGCTTCCCAGCGCGAACACCACAGGTCCTGAAGTCAGCTTTGGTTTTGAATTTCAAGTGGATAGGCTTTGATCATGCAGCAGCTAGATGACCTAAAAGAAAAGTTATCAGAACAGATGAAAACGGCTTGGTCCCGTTTTCAGGAGCTGCCGCTTTATCTGGATCTGAAAGAGCGCTACGACAATCTTCCGGGCAAGTCGCAGAAGCTCGTGCTCAGTGGCGGCATCGCTGTGGCCCTCGTGATACTTCTGTCTTTTCCTCTGGGTTTTTTATGGACTTCTTCAGACAACATGCGGTTTTTCGAAGAGGCCAGAGAGGTCACCAGGGAGCTTCTAGAAGTAGAACGTGAAGCTAAAAGCGTGGCCTCACTACCTCAGCCCCCCTCCCTGATGGTGCTAAGAACCTCGGTGCAAGGTCTTTTGCAACGACTTCAGCTCAGTCCTGAGCAGATTCTCCCCCTTGAAGATATGGTTCAGGTGGAACCTGCCAACGTGCTCCCCGACGGCGTGCAAGCCCAGGGGATCAAAGTGAAGCTGGCCAAACTCAACCTAAGACAAGTTACTGACATCGGCAGCCAGCTAGAGAGTCAGCTTCAAACGGGCGTGAACATTTGGTCTTTTTCCATGCAGAAAAACTCTGAGCTTCCTGAATACTTCGACGTTGAGTACAGCCTGGTCACGTTCGCCATGGCTGGCGGCGCCGCAGGAGATTCCAATTGAGGGCGGTCCTTGATTTTTTCCTCAACATCCTGCGCTTTCACAAGGCTAAGATTTTATTGTTCGTGGCCCTGACCTTAATTCTGATGGTGCTTCGGTTTCCCTACGGCGACCTCACCAGCTTTATGACGGCCCGAATCTCCCAGCTCACTGGGGGCCAGGTGTTCATTACCTCTAAGGACCTGGGGCTGTCTTTTTTGCCCCATCCGGGGGTTCGCCTCACCGGGGTGACTGTTGAGACCACGGCGCTCCCTTCGCTCACAGCAGATGCCGTGACGATCCGTCCTCTGCCCTGGAACTTTCCGTCGGGCCTACTTCAAGCTGAAGGTCTTGCGGGCGGGGATGCCACTTTAAAAATTGGTACGGAAGCTGCGGGAACCCCCGAGCAAAAAAATGAACTTGAGCTGACTGTATCGGGCATCTCCCTTGCGCAGTTAACTGAGCTATTAATCCCCAACGCAAATTTCAGCGCCAAGGGTTCAGCCAGCGCCAACTTTGATTTGGTGATCCCCAGAAGCGCCGTGCACACTTTATCGGGCACAGCCCATGTGGCCATCTCCCAGTTTTCCGTTCCGACCTTCACAGCTAATACGCCGATGGGCGCTCTTGAAGTTCCAGCGCTGAGCTTTTCAACCCTGCAGAGTTCAGCTCAGATAGATAACGGTATCGTGAACTTGCAGAACCTGACCTTAGGCGCACCGGGCGAGCCGGTAGCGGGCCAGGTCACCGGGTCTGTCACCCTAAGCGGCGGGCGCGGCGGATCCTGGATCGTGTCAGCCTTTGATCTCAATCTGGATATCACCTTTGCGCAGTCCTTTTTGGCTCAGCCCACTGTGAGCCTTTTTACTGGCCTGATCGATGGCTTCGGTGATATCGGGGCGCGTTATAGGCACCCTGGCCCCGGATCCGTGAGGTACGCTTTTCGGATATCTTCGACGCAGCCTGGGTCCATGCCGAGAATTCTTCCGCCGTCCAGTTGATACCGCGCACCAATGCCTGATTTCCGCGTCCAAACTTAGTTTTCCTTTGATCTTATTGAGCCGTCTTTCTAGGTTAGCTCCAGTCTCTAACAGGAAGGGTAATTACCATGGCAGGCATTAACAAAGTTATTTTGATCGGTCACCTGGGCACAGATCCCGACGTTCAGACCATTCCCAGTGGCAACACCGTGGCTAAGTTGAGCCTGGCCACCAGCGAGCAGTG
>CAYRIE010000149.1:0-4402 GCA_964424215.1 uncultured Pseudobdellovibrionaceae bacterium | reverse complement strand
GCTGGTATCGCCATGGGTCTGATCAAGGAGGGCGAGGACTACGCAGTACTGACCGATATCCTGGGCGATGAGGATCACCTGGGTGACATGGACTTTAAAATTGCCGGCACCCGCGAGGGCATCACCGCAGTTCAGATGGATATCAAAATTGACTCCATCTCCTTTGATATTATGAAGCAGGCCCTGTCTCAGGCCAAAGACGGTCGACTGCACATTTTGACCGAGATGGAAAAGGTGATCGAGAAGGCTCGTGGAGACATTTCTCCCTTTGCTCCTCGCATTGAGACCATCAAAATTAAGCCTGAGAAGGTTCGCGAAGTCATCGGAGCTGGCGGTAAGGTGATTAAAGGCATCATTGAAGAGACGGGCGTTAAGATTAACATCGAAGACGACGGGTCCATTCACATTGCATCCACGGATCCTGAAATGGCTAAGAAAGCCATTGAAATCATCAACGGCATCATCGCCGAAGCTGAAGTGGGTGCTGTGTACAAAGGCCGCGTGGTTAAGATCATGGACTTTGGCGCCTTCGTTGAAGTTTTGCCCAACAACCAGGGACTGCTGCACATTTCAGAAATCTCCCACGAGCGCATTCGTGATGTGAGAGATGTTCTAAAAGAAGGTGACATGGTGGATGTGAAGGTGGTGGACGTGGACCGCGCTGGACGTATTAAGTTGTCGCGAAAGGTTCTGCTCGAGACGTGAGCGGCACAGCCTTAGCTCAACCCACTTTTCAAAAGTCCGTCACCTCACGCGGATTGCGCGTACTGACTGAAACTCACCCCACAAGTAAAGGCGTCTCGGCGCACTTGTGGGTGGAGGTCGGCACAAGAGACGAAACCTTAGACCAAGTCGGCAGTTCTCATCTTATCGAGCACATGGTCTTTAAGCGCACCCAGAATATGACAGGTTTTCAGATCGCCAGCTCACTTGAGTCGGTGGGTGGAGATCTGAATGCTTATACGAGCAGAGAGTTCACCTGCTACCACACGCTCTCTTTAGCTAAAGACATTGATCTGAGCTTAAAAGTACTCAGCGAGCTGACCACGCGCCCCGTGTTCCTAGCGGACGATCTGGTCAAAGAAAAACAGGTCATCTTACAAGAGATGGACATGACCAAGGATCTATTGGAAGAGGCCATCTTTGATGACTTTTTCACCTGGGTTTATCCTGGAAACTCCGCGGGCTGGCCGATCTTTGGCACTCCCCAGTCGGTTGCGGCGGCTACTTTGGATAGTCTTCAGAGCTTTTTTAACGACTGGTACCACGCCCAGAATATGATCCTGACGGTGGTGGGGCCCATGCCCCACGCTGAGGTGCTGGAGCTGGTTGAAAAGCACTTTGATTCTTTGCCGCCCCAGGGGCGCAGGCCCGATCGCAAAGTTCCTGACTTTTCAGATTTCAAAGTCTTTTGTCAGCGGCCTTCTGAGCAGACCCACTTTATCATTGGACAGCCCTCTTCGAGCTATAAGGACGACCATAGGTTTGAAGCCTACATCGTCAATACTCTTTTGGGGGGCGGCATGACCTCACGCCTTTATCAGCGCATTCGTGAAGAGTTGGGTTTGGCCTACGCCCTAGGAAGCTCGCTCCACTCCTATAAGGACAGTGGCCTGATACTGATCTCGGGAGCAGCTCACCCTGATTCGATGGCCAAGATCCTTGATGAGGTTCATGCCGCAGACAAGTTGCTTCATAGCCAGGGCATCAGCGCTGATGAGCTGGCCACCTGCAAAAGACAGATTCAGGGACAGATCCTTTTAGGAGCTGATGACCTGGAAAACCGCGCCTCCTCACTTGGCATCAACGAGATGGTTTACGGCACCTACAGATCCGTGGAGCATGTCATTGATCTGATCGAGAAGGTCTCCCTTGAGAGCATGGCGGCTTATCTGGCCGAGCAGGGCAAGGAGGATCGTTGGTCCCTTTACCTTTTGGGTGCCAGCAGCACTTCCGGCTTTGGGCCCTGGTCCTCACAAATTCAGACCGTTCAAGAGTCTTCACGGCCCCTCGATTAGGAGACCTGCTATGGAAAAAGTCCCGTTGAAAGTTCAAACACTCAGCCACTTTAAAGGTGAGCTTCCCAGGTACGAAAGTAAACAGGCCAGCGGTCTTGATGTTCGCGCGCAGCTCACATCCGAGATTGTGCTAGAGCCGGGACAGAGGATTCTTGTGCCTACGGGCCTTGCCTTTGAAATACCACCGGGCTTTGAGATTCAGGCCCGGCCTCGAAGCGGTCTGGCCATAAAAAGCGGGATCTCTTTAGTGAACTCCCCTGGAACCATCGATGCTGACTACCGCGGCGAAGTAAAGATCATCCTGATCAACCACGGACAAGAGACGTTTCAGATCAAGGATCAGGACCGCATCGCTCAGTTAGTTCTATGCCCAGTGGTGCAAGCGGACCTGAGCCTTTCCCCAGAACTCTCTGAAACTGAGCGCTCTTCTGGTGGTTTTGGATCCACTGGTAAATCCTAAGACCCTTTAAAATATCAGCGTAGAAACTGCTATCAGCAGGTAGAGCACAACCACCAGCTTTACGGAAAGCTTCCTTGGAAGTTGAAGTGAGTCGGTCAAACCCACGATCAAAAGTAAGCAGGCCAGCGCCAGCCCCAGTAAATCAATGGGCGGAAAAATTGCGGCCAGCACATGGAAGATAAGAAACGGAATGTTAGCAAAGATCACAACCTTGAAAAGTTCAAGGGGTGCCAGCTGAGTTGAATAGAACAAATAAAAGAAGTAGTAGATCGCAAGTGCCGTAAGAAGGGGCGTGACAAGGCCTGCCACCAGCATGACCAGGGCGCCCACCAAGGCGAGCAGGATGCCGTGGCCTATGAGTCCCATAACCAGGCCAGAAACCACGGACAGGGACAGCTGAAAGGCTACGAGGCTCACGGGGTGATAAGACGGAAGAGCGCGCATGTTTTCAACCGGCTTAAGAAGAAACTGCGGCAGAAACCGCAGTATGGCCAGATAGTCACGTTTGATTTCGGCGGCATCTACGGGCAAGGCTCGCTCCTAAAAGAAGGTGTCCAGTTTGAGAGCCAGATCAACGGAATTTCTGTCTACGGTCTCCTGGATCAAAGAGGTGCGCGCTGCAACCTCAGCTCCGATTTGCAAGTGGCTGCTCAGCACAGCGCTAAGTCCTGCAAGCGCCATCGCATAGGGTGTGGAGTAAGATGAACTCCCCTCAGGTCCCCGGTGCTCTAGATACCGGCCGCCAACTCCCAGGCCCCAGCGAGACCGGACCGGCCAACCCGGCGCTGACTGACGCACAAGTTTCAAATCGAAATCCTTAAGCTGATACTCATGAAGGCCTTGAGTGGTGGTGCCAAAATTTTTAAGGGACCCTTCGGCCATCCAGCGCGTGGAGAAAAGATCGATTCCGAGAGTAAGCACCACCCCTGAGTTCCATAGAACCGACTGAGAGTCGCTGTGAACCGGCTGGAAGAAGGTGTTCACCCAGCCTGCACCCAAGTAGATGTTAACATCACTTAATACATCAGGCGGTGGCAGGTTTCGCTGCGTCCGAGTCGACTGCCTGGAGGTTAGATCGTCAATGATGGCGTCGTAGCCGGACTGGCTCCAGCCCTGTTGAGGCGCCATGAACAGACTGATCATAAGGACGTAAGTCGTGAGCCGGATCATTAGAAATGCTCCTTTTAAGTGGCGTAGTTTGATTCTAACAGACAGGAGCTTCTAAGGGCAAAAACTCGCCTTCCGAAACGGCCACTTTCTTGTGAAAATACAGACGAGGGTAGAGTGAGAGGAGACTATGAGTTCAAGAAGTGAACATTACTGTGCGTTTTGCAGTTTGCCTTACCGTAGCTACACTCAAAAGCACGTCGGCTGGAACGAGCTTTTTTGGGCCACGACCTTCTCGGCAACTCTTATGTGGTTTTTTTGGGGTGAGGTTCACCCTCTGGGTTTTATCTTGTGGCTGTCCGTTTTGGCCTGGAGCGAGACCTTTCTTCGTATCCGGTGGCGCTCTTCGCTAAAGTGCACTCACTGCGGCTTTGACCCCATGCTCTACAAGAGCTCACCTGAGCGCGCGGCGACCGCAGTTAAAGAGTTTCTGGAAAGACGAAAAAGCGACCCCAATTATTTGCTAAAACCTCAACCCAAACTACCTCGTCACCGCACCGCCGGGAGCCCGCCTGAAGAGGGGCCAAGGGCCGAAATGTAGTGATTTTGTGAGCCAAGGCGGCTACAAAGAATCATGGCCCAATCCACACTGATCATCATTCCGACCTACAACGAGCGGGACAACATCACGGGGCTCCTTAAGGAGCTTTTAGCGAGCTACCCCGAGGTGGATCTTCTCATCGTCGATGACTCATCGCCCGACGGCACAGCGGCTGCAGTTAGGGAGAGTTTCGGTGCGGAAAGCCGGGTGAACCTG
>CAYRIE010000148.1:0-4480 GCA_964424215.1 uncultured Pseudobdellovibrionaceae bacterium | reverse complement strand
GACGGCTTAATTATCTCATCAGGGGTGGTCACCCAGGGGCAGCTTCTTCAAGTCAAAGGTCTGAGCTATGATCTGCCAAGTTTTTTAGGAGATGCCGACCTTGCAAGTCGCTTTGAAGGCGGTACGTTTTGGACACTTTACCTTAGTCCAAAAGACTACCACCGCGTTCACTTTCCAGTCAGCGGCGAGCTTAAGTCCATCCAGAGAATCCAGGGGCAACTCTGGCCCGTAAGTGAAGTCTTCTACCGAAACTTCACAAATCTGTTTGTGGAAAATGAGCGGGTTGTAATGTCCATGGACACGCCTAAGGGGGCAGCCGCTCTCGTGATGGTAGGGGCTACCAACGTAGGTCATATGGAAATCACCCACGAAGGGAACTCGCCTCTAGCTGTCCAAGTGGGCGATGAAGCTGGCATCTTTAATTTCGGTAGCACCGTGGTAACACTTTTTGAAAAGGGAGTGGTGCTACCTCCGGTGGTGGATCAAAAGGTCAAGTTGGGTCAGTCCCTTGAGCTGGTGACTTAAGTTGACCCCGGCCCTAGCTCCCTTCACAATGAAAGGGTGGCTAGATCCAATTCCAAGTTTTCAACTTTAGTGCTCGGCGCCGTGGCGCTTTTGGTGGCGATCGCGAGCTGGATCCAGCCCATCAATTCTTTTTTTTACCGCACCACCTTCCTTGTCGGTCTGGCCGGAACAGTGGTGGCTCTGTTTGTTCTCCTGGAAAAAAACTATCTTCGGTTGCTGCTTCTGCTTGCAGTGGTTTTTGTAACCTACGGTTTCCTGAAAGCTGAGCCCTCATCCATGGATCGATCCGTTTTTGATGGTATCTGGGTTGAGACGACTGCAGGCTATAAGGGGAGTCCTTACCGGTTTGGAGGCGAGAGCCTTTTGGGAATGGACAGCGGCGGTCTGCTGCGCAGATCCCTGGTGATCTCTCAGCTAAAGCTTGTTCTTGCTACCGGCAACCCCTTTTATTTGAAGTCAGCCTACAAGATCTGGAGTGAGCCCTTTTCCCTTGCGAGTCTGCTTCACCCCAGCAACACCTGGGCAGAGCTAGTTGGCTACTATGCTCCTGGCAGATCCGTGGACCTTCGGGCGGGCGACATTTTGGTGAGCCGCTCGCGCACCGAAATGGTGGTTTATCTGGGAGATGGTGAAGTGATCGGGTTATCTCCCAGCACCAAAAGGGTGGCCATCCATCCCTTGGGGTTTACCGATCTTGCGGTCTTTCACTCCTGGGCCTTTGTTCTCAGGTGGAAGCCCTGGTCTTTTGATTCAGACCTGCTGCCGCCTTAAGAAGGAAGTTTTACCCTGAGCTCGGCCCCTTCCGTGGTATCTAAGTCACAACCTGGGGGCCTAAAGCAGATGCTTAGAGCTGTTCATAAAATTCTAATTCTATTTCCCACTCTGCTTTTCTTGCTTCACTGTGAAAGGTCGCGGCTTCAGCCTCCGGAAAGAACCGAGGAGATGATTCAGGAAGCACACGCTCCATTAGATATGTTCTTAAAAGATCCCCAGTTACCCATTGAGCTGTGCTGGCAGGGGGAGGCCAGCGGAACCGCCTTTCGACTTCAATGCTGGCATGAGCGATTACCAGGTTTAAGCTGCTGGGAGCTGGTCGCGGTGGAGTCTTTGACCCATGAAGTAGCTCTCACCTACAGCTCTGGATCTCGGAGGCTCTTTGAGCGCGGCTGGCAGGAGCAGGTCAGTGTCAGCGAGGACGGTCAAACTTGGCAGCTCCACATCGTTTTTGAGAGTTCCTCACTCGCCTTAAAGGCCACCGAAGAGGCGAGCTCCTCTGGTCAAATGAGCGTCAAATTCTTTGAGCTAGAGCGCCGGGGCGCCAAGCAGTGGCATCCGTGGGTTTCGCTGGGAGGCGAAGAGATCGAGGGATGGAGGGCGCTCACAGATTTTTTGACCTGTTCCTCCCCGGAATTTCTCTAATTCATTCCGCCCGTCTGGAAAAATGTATCAAACCTGGGCGTGAGCCACAGGGCCGCGTCCCCTTTAGAGAATGGCTCCAAGGCCCTTCATCCCATCTCAGCTTCGGCCGATAGGAGGGGTGATATTCTAGACAGCTGGTGTCTTTTTTGGTCCCTAAGGGCCTTTTTTTAACATCTGAGCTAGCTCTAAAGGCTCTGAATTGGTTCTGCGAGTGGTACGACGTGTGCAAAGCGTAATAACAAACGAAAAGAATCCCACCGGGAGGAGATTGTTATGAAGAAAATGTTTTCCAGCCTTAACTTACTTGTGGCCACGGTTATTTTGGCAGCTTCTGTCGGATGCGGCAGTAAAAGCAAAGTAGAAGACACCAACTACATTCCTGAGACCACTATGACCCAACAGGATGAGTACTCACTGGGTGCATCTTCCAGCGGTTTGGGCCTCTAAGAGTTATAAGCTTAAAAAAAATCGGCCAACAGAGATCCCTTTATGGGATCTTTGTGTTTGAGCCGTCGTTGGAAATCGTCCTGGCACTCCTGTCTGAGGAGGGCCGAGAGCGCCTGTGCCGTGTTTTCAAGAGCGTCCTGATAGTAGATGAGGCTCGGGCTTGAAATCAGTGCTAGATCGGGCCGCTCCTTTTTCAGTTCATTGGTGAAGTGCTGTGAGCTTTTACATGAAAAAAGCCCCAGCAGTTGAGCCCTGGATTTGAGACTCTCTCGCCCCATGACTTCTAAAACATCCATAAAGCCTTGCTGCTGCTCGCGGTACTCCGTGTAGAGGACCTTACCCGTGCTGTTGATCTTGGGTGGATAAAAGTCAGGCCCACCGCCCGCGCGGGAGTGGCCGTTATAAAAGATCACATGGGAGCTCGTGAGAGCTTTATGAAAGGCCTCACGCGTCTTTGCGCTCTTAAAGTGCTGAAAAGGGTTGTTGCGATTGGCTTGATCGTCGGCAGCCACTGAGGAGTCAGCTATCTCAAGGATCACTCTTTTTTCGGATCCCCAGGGAAGCGTAATGTTTTTATAAAATAAGTTAGCGTCATCAGGTGACCTTTCAAATCCGCACAGGTCATCTCGGCCGCACTTTCTTGTGACCTTCTGAACCAAGCGTGCCCGCTCGTAGCGATCTCCCACATAGCGCTGAGGGCGAGCGTCTTTGTAGCCAAAAAACACCGAGACCTTAAGTTCTGGCTCACTGAAGAGCTGCTTGTAGCGGTGGATACAGTCAGGGTCGCGGTAAAGAGAGTCCGTTGTAGGTTTAAAATGCACGTAGGTGAGAGCCGCTAGGGTGGCCAAAGCAACAACTCCCCCAAGGGTAAGCCAGCGCCTCATTTGGGATTTTCCCTTAAGTTTTGGCAGAAGCCCTGGACCACTGGGTGCACTTCCCTTTGGCAGGCGGCCTTGGCCGCAGCGGCATCCACACCAGAAAGGAACTCCTTAAAAAGATAAAGCGCGCTCAAGCGCACCTGATAAACGGGGTCTTGCACGAGTGAGGTGAAAAGGTCCTCTGGCGGAGCATGATCACTGGGCCGGGCCAAAAGCTCCCTGAGATAAAGAACAAGGGAGCTGCGCACTTCGGGCCAAGGGTGCTGGCTGAGGCTATCTAGTGTGCTTTGAGCCAGGGGCACCCTGAGCCGTGACAGGGTATCGAGTAGGGGTAAAAGAAGAGGCGGGGGTAGAGTTAGGGGCTCAGCCTCCACCAGACGCTTAAACACAGGGAGGATCTTTTGGGCCGTCTCCGCGCTCAAAAAAGCGGACAGCGCCAAGGCGTAACTGCCATCGAAGTTCTGACGCAAATTCTCCAGGAGGTAAGGAATCACCTCCCGATGATCCAGTGCCACCAGGGTGTCGAGCGCCAGGTGCGCTTCCTCAAGCTGGGACAAATTCTCAGCTAAAAAAGGCAGTGTGCTTGGGTTCTCATTAAACCAAACTCTCGATTGGGTGAGTTTGGCTTCATCGCCGGTGAAAAGATCCCTGGCCCGCTGGATCCACGGCTGATCAGCCTCCCCGGCAGAAGTCAGCCATGGCCAGATCATCACAAAAATCAAAGCAGAGCCCCATTTCATCGCACCAGTCTAGCTGGGCCGGGGGGCTCGGTGGATGGAAATCCCTAAGGCTCTAGCCTAAGGTCTTGAAGAGGTGCGCGAAAACTCGTAGCTGTTCACCACTAAGCCATCTTCTAGAATCTGAAGCGGCTGGAAAAAGAGCCGGGTCTGCTGATTGATTTGGCTAAAGGCCTGCTCCCTACAGCTTTGCTCAGGAGTTGTTGGCTCTTCGCTATCGGCCGTGTCGCTAGGGTCACTTACCGGCTCGCCGTCGAAAGATACCGTGAAGCTTTCAGCAGCGATCACCATCACGTGGCTGTCGCCTTCACCATAGGAGGTCTTAAAGGAGCCAAAGGTAAAGCTTCCAGTCTCTTCCCGGCGCACTCCTTGAGGTGTGTTCAGGGTGCGTAGGGTGGCCAGCTCTCCTGCAATCTCAATGCGGCACTCTTCTAACTCACCCACGGGCCATGATCCCGATAGCTCCCCCTCCTC
>CAYRIE010000147.1:0-4508 GCA_964424215.1 uncultured Pseudobdellovibrionaceae bacterium | reverse complement strand
GCGCCCCCAGTGCCCGGAAGAACCAATCTTGCAAAACCGGCTCGATTGGCACTGTAGGTGCCTCTGCTGGGAAGTCTGGGGGCTCTGCCCTCTCGCAGGCCCACTCTAAAATCGTACTGATACCTTTTGTTGGAGTCCGAGAGCATGCTCACGGCAAGAGATCTTTGCCTTAGTGCGTTCTCACCAAAGCGTGGCTGATGCCGCTCAATCACTTCGGCCAAGCTGCTGGCACCCGCTCGTTGCTGAAGCTCCGCACTGCTGAGTGCGGGATGGGCGGCGCGCTGGCTCTGAAGGTGAGTGTCAAATAGGCGTGCGGCCTCTCTGCTCAAATCCAGGGAAACCGATTGCCGCGCAGCTGACACCTGGAGCAAGTAGGCGGACTCGTTCAGCTCCACAAGCAAAGCCTGCCTTGCTGCGGAGTTTGCAAGACGCGCTTGGAAGTCAGCTGTGTGACGGTAGCCCGTTTGCTGCAGTAAAGGCGTTGAGCGCTGGGCTGCCGATGTGATCATAGATTGAGTGGCCCGAAGCTCTTGCCCGTCCAGCCCCAAGGCGCGGTAGGGGTCTAACTGAGACCCTGCGGGCCGGATGGGCTCCTCGGTCATTCGGTACATTACGGGCGAGAATCTGCTGTTGGCCTGAGCCTTAAGGGCGTACAGATGAGTGCCCAAGGACATCATCCAGCAAAGCGCCCAAAGTGTCGGAAGCCGCAGCAGATTCCACATACTCAGAGAGACCCTTCAAAGTTCCAATCCAGTGCTTCGAGATACTCAGCAAAGCCTGCATCGCTTGAGCGCAAAGTGCCCCTGAGAACCGCTTGTTCGCCGCCGCTGGCAACATCAAAGATGTACGAGCGAATCACGCGCTCTTGGCCATCGAGCCCATAGATGATGAACTCAAAAAGGTTTTGGAACTCTTCCACCGAAAGGTCCGCTGCGTTTTCCAGAGTAGCTCCCTCTCTGAGGGCTACATGAACCATGTCGCCCTCTTTTAGAGCCTGAATGGAGCCGGCCGCGGGGGGGCTTCTTAAGGAGTTGATGCGGGAGGTGACAAAGCGCTCAAGGTTTGGAGAGACGCGGGCGGAGTTACCCATCACTCGGCCAGAGCGCAGTGCAATAGCTTCGACCACTTCATCCGCAAGCGAAAACCCGATGCTAAGAGATTCGAAGTTCGTCACAAGCGGTTTAGATACCAGCCGAACCAAATCGATCATCTCGACGGTGTTAAACTCATAAAACTTAAAGATTCCGTGGAGCCTGTTGTAAAGCTCGTTTCTTAGTACGGGCGTGCCGGTTTCATCCACTAGCTTAGTCAATATTCCCTGGAGGTGCTCTGTCATCTGCTGTGGATCTTGAATGGTTCTCAAGTAGGCATCGGAGAACTCGTCCGCCTGAATCAGACCTCTTTCAAGTGCTCGCCGCGTGTAAGGATCTTGGGGCCCCTGCAGTAGGTTACCGGTCATCCAAAAAATGGACTCCCGGGTGGAGAGCTTTTCGCCCTGCTTGGTGAGCACGTGAGGGTCTGCTGCGTCCAGCATCGGAAGTAAAATGTCAAAAAGTGAGGGGTGGGCCTTTTCCACCTCGTCAAACCATACGACCCCGTCGGGAACTCTTCTAAGAAAATTTGTGAGTATGCCGCCTTCCACATATCCGACATAGCCAGGATCAGCTCCCATCATAGCGTTGATCGCGGTGCGGTCTTTGTAGTCTCCGCAGTTGATTCGAAGCACCTTTCCCTGGCCGAACGTATCGCCTAGAGCGCGGCCAAACTCTGATTTCCCCGTTTGGGAGGGTCCGACGCCTAAGAAAGCTCCGCGCACTCCGCGAAGCACCATTTCTTTGGTGTTATGAAGGTGACGAAGGACCGTCTCAACAACATGTCTTTGCCCGACGATGCGCTGGCGGATTTTATCGGACACTTCCGATAAGAAGTTTCCGTCCCCGCCCATCTCTTCTAGAATGCGCTCCACCGAGGAGTTGCGGTCTCTGGCGACCACCTGGGCCAGTGCATTTTCATCCACCTCGTTGCCCATGGAAAGATTAAGGGAGCGCTCTCGAAGGCGCGCTCTAAAATAAGACTCCTTTTCCTGAAGCTCTTGCAGCTCCCGGTGAAGGACCATCTGGTCGCTGGCCCGCGTGGTTTGGGCCAGTGCGCGGCTTTTGTCTTCTATTTGGCGGGCGATCGGATCAAGGGCTTCACTGAGCTGGCGAACTTCGGTGTGTAGGGCCGTGATGTGTTCGATCTGTCCGCGTAGGGAGGAAACTTCAGATCCGAGGCGCAGCCGGTTGGCCTCAAACATGGGGCCGCGCCGCGATTGAGCTAGCTCAAGCTGCCTCGTCGCCTGATTCAATCGACCCTGCAACTCCAGCAGCACACGGGGCCGAGTGGCCGTATTGTAGTTGGTGTAAACAGCAGCTTGCTCTAAAAGTCTAAGAGCTGAACCCGGCAGCTCAAGGACGGTGTCAAACTTGTCAGCCATGCGGATGGCCAGGGTCACAGTTTCCACAGAGTAATTCACACCATAGGTTTCTTTAAGCTTGGGAAGATGAGCTGTGATCATGTCGTAGGCCTGATCGGTCGTGGGCTCGGCTACGTGGATCCTGCTGAGTCTGCGGGAGAGGGCGCTGGGAGTGATGATCTTTTGAAGGTCATCATTTGTGCCGGTAAGAAGGACCTTGATCCGAGTGGAATCCATGACTTCTTTGAGACGCGCCAGAAACATCTGCACATCGCTACCAGGACCCTGAAGCAGGCTGGACCACTCGCCAATATCCTCAACGGCAAGAATGATTCTCTCCTGCTGGCTAGGGGGCATAGCTGTGAGGATTTCCTTCAGCTCTGCCAGATGGGAATCTAAATTGCCGGCCACCGAAGCACCACTGGTGAGAACGGCGCGATCCAGCTGAATGACTCTGGTGTTAAGAAGACTCGGGTGAAGAGAGGTGCTCTCTTCAATTATTTCCTGGGTCAATCCTGCGATCAGCTGAGATTTTCCTACCCCAGCCTCTCCGACAATGACGCCGTATCCACCGGACCTGAGAGAGAGCGCTTCCATAAGGTCACGCAGCTCTAAGTCCCTGCCAATCGTGTCAGCCATTTCTCTGCGAAAGGCTTTTTCCGTTAGGTCCACAAAGGGAGAGGTGGCCGTGCCGCGGCCGAGCACTATGGGAGGGTACTCCCTCATGGCTTCCATCAGCGCACGCTCAGAAGGGATTGCGTCAGCCGCGCGGACCGTGCGCTGAACGGCTTCATCACTTTCCATGCGGAAAATTCGCTTTACCGCGCGGGAAAGAGACGACCACGCATTGGCTTCAGCCTGATCGACGGGGCTAACAGCCACCAGGACAAAGATTAACAGAGGGATAGCTCGGTACATTTTCATCTTTCTGCTCCTGCAGCGGACTGCATCCACCTTAAAAGGCTTTGCTGGCTATGGGGGCTCAGCAGGCGGCGCGCTGATTCGCCCACTCCGGTTCCTACGAACAAAAATAAAGATTCAAAAAGCATGGCCTGGTCTCTTTCTTCTAGCAGGCTGATTTCCTGAAGGACGCGGTAGCGATCTTCTTTGTCCGCTCCGGAGACCGCGAAAAACTCTTGGAAGGTTCGCTGATACCGCCGGTGCGCTTGTGTGTAAAATAAGGCGTTCAGTCCCAACCCTGAGGTCAGAGCGCACTGAATCGTAATTGCGGTTTGGGAGGCTAGGACCGCCGAAGCGCGAAGGCCCCAGGCCACAAGGCGCCCATAGCCCCACGCTAAGAAAGCGCCGCAGGTGAAACCCCAGGCCACACCCACCGCAACTGTGGTTAGGTCTTGGCGGATCTCCCGCCAATCGTTAGCCGCTACCAGCTCACTGATCAGATCCTCCTGGTGGATGGACGGGTCAAAGTACTCTTCAGCCAGCGGCTTAAGATCCATCAAGGGCATGAGCTTACCCAGGGGCTCAGTTTGGAGTGAGAGCAGGTGTTCATAATAACTCTGGTTCACCTCAAGCACAGTCTCCATGGCTTCTGCTACAGCGGGATAGAGCGCAGTGCGATCGGACGAATCAGAGAGGAGTTGGTCGAGCTGAGCAGCACTGAGCTGCATAAATGCGACAACGGGAAATTCCTGAATGACCTGGTAGTAGCGCAGTTTGTTTTCTTCTTCAAGCGAGCGAAAGCCTGTAAGAACGGCATGCTGAAGAGGGGCCACATCACTGAACCTACTGAAAGTCATGTAGTGATCTAAGGACTCTTCGAGCTGCCGATCCAAAGTCCGCTGAGCTTCATCCCAGGCCGTAAACGCCTCCATGGACTGGTTACTGGAATCGTAAATCTGTTGAGCTTGGGCTCTTGCCTGCGCAAGTTCGGAGTCCAGTACCTCGGGCACCTTGTTGAGCCCCGACTCTTCATAATAGATCTCAAGAGAGGTGCGGGCCTTTACGGACAGTAAGTTTGAGACCTCAGTTAGTTCTAAGGGCCTAAGAGGTAGGAGCCTTGGCACTGGGGGCAAATTCGATAAAAAGTCCAACC
>CAYRIE010000146.1:1524-4537 GCA_964424215.1 uncultured Pseudobdellovibrionaceae bacterium | reverse complement strand
GATGAGATAATTAAGCCGTCTGCTGGGTGGACCACCTCCCCTTTGAGAGGGCGGGCTCCGTCTTTGAGTTTGCGCGTGAAGAACTCATTTAAACTGCGATACTCACTCAAGGGAAGCTCAGCCTCAGAGACATCAATGCCGTAGGCCTTAACAAAGGTGTTCAAGGCCCATCTCTGATAAGCCTCAGGCCCTTGCCACTTCATCGCTCGTCCGGTCATGCCACTTAAATACTTTTTTGGCAGGTACTTCATGAGAGTTAAAAAGCTTTTGTTTCTAAGCCTGTTCATCGTTTTCTTTCTTTTGAATGTGCTTCCCAAACTGATTTTCCTATGATCTTTTCAGGAAATGGGCAAGGTAATTAGAGATTTAAAGGTCGGTATCAGCGAAGATCTGGAAGCCCATCTACGCCAGCTTGCTCCAGATATGACAAGCTTTCGCATTCTTAAACAGTCCGTCGATGCGCGCAGCCGCCAGCAGCTTCACTGGGTTTATACGGTCGAAATTTTATCTGGGAGCGATGACCCCGCTCCCCCGAACATGGAGCTTGACCCACTTTCTGCCCACCCAAAAATACGACCCATCATCATTGGCGCTGGGCCTGCGGGTCTATTTGCTGCTCTCCGCTTTGTGGAGCGCGGAGTGCCCTGCCTGATCTTGGAGCGCGGCTCGCTGGCAGAAAAACGCCTGGTAAAAATTAACAGATTTTGGCGCTACGGCGAGATGGATCCCCAGGACAATGTTGGCTTTGGCGAGGGAGGTGCGGGGCTTTACTCCGATGGAAAGCTCATCACGCGCATCAAATCGCCCTTTATCCCCTACGTTATGGACCGGCTCATCCGCTTTGGTGCGCCTGAGGAGATTCGTTACATGGCCAACCCTCATGTAGGGTCGGACCGCATCCGGCGCCTTATTCCCGTGCTTCGAAAGTACGTTCAGGATCGGGGCGGAGAGTTTGGCTTTAACCAGCAGGTCACGGGCCTTAAAGTTAAGGGCGGAAAAATCGATGGCGTCATCACCTCCACCGGGGACGAGTTCAACAGTCCACTTGTGATGCTGGCTACGGGCCATAGCGCAGAAGATATCTATGATTTGATGGCGGCTGAGGGCGTAAGTCTTACGGGAAAATCCTATGCCGTGGGTCTTAGAGTAGAGCACCCCCAAGAGATCATCAACCGCGTGCAGTTTCGCGAGCACTGGAATCATCCTGAGCTGGGAGCTGCCAATTACAAACTCACCTACTCGGGCGAGCTTGATGGCCTTAGTGCCTACAGCTTTTGCATGTGCCCAGGCGGTTATGTCCTTTCAAGCTCCACTGAATCAGGCACGGCTGTGAGCAACGGCATGAGCAATTACCGCCGAAACTCCCCCTTTGCCAACTCGGCGATAGTCGTTCCGATCGACCACAAGGAGCATTGGCCAGAGGACCCATGGGGCGGGCTTAAATTCCGCCGCCGCCTGGAGCAGCTGGCCTACCGCAAGGTGACTGAGGCCGGAGGCCAGCAGCATCTTCCCGCGCAGAGCCTGCTTGATTTTATGTTTCACAGGCTCAGAGAGCTGCCGAAAAACTCCAGTCTGTCGGGAGCGGTTCCGGTGCGTCTGGACACCCTCTTCCCGGTGGGAGTCACAACGCACCTTCAGCTGGCCTTTGAAGATTTCCAGCACAAGATGGGTCATTTTCTTCACCCTAAAGCCACCCTCTTGGGCGTTGAGACAAGAACCTCATCGCCCCTAAGAATTGACCGCGATCCAGAGACCCTAGAGTCTACAAGTCACCCTGGCCTTTACCCGGTCGGCGAAGGGGCTGGCTACGCAGGTGGTATCACCTCGGCCGCGTGTGACGGCGTCAAGGCTGCCGAAAAAATGATGAGTAAAATGGTGGAAGCTTTGTAGCTGCGCTTAACGGGAAGCCCCGTAAACAACGGAAAGGCTGCAGGATTTAGACCTGAGCCTCCGGATCCTGATCGCTGTAAAGAAAAGCGGCTAACTCTTCATCCGTGACGGCTTCAGGTGAGCTCTCCTTAGAGCCTAAATCAAGTTCAGCTGAGATCTCTGTTAGCTCCTCACTTAGCCCCGAATCCTCTTCCTGGGCAGCTGAGGCTTCGTGATCTGCTAGGTCGGATTTGCTATCGTAAGTTGCCGCCTCCTGAGTTGCCGCCTCTTGAGCTGCGGCTTCCTGAGCCAGCTCATAGCGCTGAAGCCATCTGAGATCCTTGTCCTCAACCTCATCTCCGACCGCCAGAGCCTCCCTTAAGTCTCTTGCACGCTCAAGATCCCGCTGAGCCTTCATGCGAGCTTTTTCCTGCTCGAAAAACTCAGAGGCTGTGTTGATGGACTGAATCTTTTCAGTGATTTTGAGGAGATCCTCTTCACCTTCGGAGTAGCTGGCTTTGGTTTGTTCGGCCAAGGAGTCTGCTAAATCTCCGAGCGTGAGCACCTCTTCTGGCTCCTCTTCGCCAATACCTTCAGGGAGCAGCTCATCGATCTCGCTCAGAGTGGGCAGCTCTTGGAGGTTTCTGAGTCCAAAAATCTCAAGAAATTTTCGTGTCGTGGAATAAAGCATGGGCCGACCAGGATTTTCACTTTTGCCTGCAAACTGCACCAGGCCTTTTTCCATCAAAGCTCTCACAAGGTGTCCGGACTCCACGCCGCGAATCTCATCGATGTCGGCCTTAATCAAAGGCTGCTTGTAGGCGACAATGGCCAGCACCTCAAGGGCCGGGCCAGAAAGCTTAAAGGGGCGAACCTTGGTCAGTCTTTTTAGAAAATCAGCGTTATCAACTTTCGTGCGCAGCTGGTAACCACCGACGACTTCCTCTAAAGTGACACCCCGGCTGGCCTGGGCCAAATCACTTTGGTAGATCTCCAAGATACGTTTGATATCCTTGGTTTTAACGTTGGTTCCTTTAAACAGCTGCACCATGGTGCCCACACTTACCGGGCGGTCCGAGGCAAACAGCAAGCTCTCAATTAAGGACCTGACTCGATTCTCTTCTATGAAAAGGTCATCCTCTTT
>CAYRIE010000146.1:0-1424 GCA_964424215.1 uncultured Pseudobdellovibrionaceae bacterium | reverse complement strand
TCGATCTGCTCATCCTTGATCTCATGCTCCAGCATCAACTTCCCCTTTGCTGCCAAGTTCCTCAGGTGGAGCCTCTAGCTCCATCTCTGCCCGCGCAATCTCTTCGTCCGTGGCCATCAACTCTGTCGGCCCCTCAAGGGCTGATTGAAGATCTTTGGCCACCTTGAGCCCCTGAATTTCAGCCTCATGCATAATGCGTCCAGCAACGCTCTCAGCGTCCTGCGCGTCGTATTCGTGAACATGCTCTGCGACCTCGGCGCCAATTTCGCGCGTGGTCTGAATGTGAATTTCCTGAAAGGTTTCTGACTGAAACAGATTCACAAAGCCCATCTTCGCAAGCTCCAGCAAAGACAAGAAGGTGATGAGCACCTCTTTGCGGCGCTCAGCGGGCACGTCTTTTTTGAGAAGAGAGGACATGGCCATGCGAACACCCACTTGAAGCAGGGAGCGAATTTCCATCACTCGCGAGGCAATGGATTGTCCTTTAACCCCAACCTGATGGACCGTCTTTCGCACCTTGCGAACCACTTTGCGGTAAAGTGCGATCATGCTAAACAGTCCGCCCTCGTCCAGATCAATCTGCCCTTGCTCTTCAGGGATAAAAGTTTCTTTATGACCCCTAACCCACTGATCCCGGCCCAAGAGGAAACGGGAGTTGAGCTGTTTGGATGCGTCTTGAAATTTTTGATACTCTAAAAGCTTTTGCACCAGCTGACGGCGCGGATCTTCTTCCTCCAGCTGCTGACCTTCCTCATCGTACTGAGGCAAAAGCATCTGACTTTTGATCTGAATCAAGGTGGATGCCAGCGCGATAAAATCCCCGGCCACTTCCAGATCAAAGTTTTTCATCCGGCGAATGTACTCTAGGTACTGGGTGGTGATGTGATGGATGTTGATATCAAAAATATCCATCTCTTCTTTACGAATGAGGTAAAGAAGAAGCGCCAGAGGGCCTTCGAACTGTTGCAGCTGAACTCGTAGACTCAACGAATCTCCCGTCTAAACTTAAGCTTCTTTTGCACCTTACTGAGGGTGCGAGAAGCTTTGAGCTGCGCTCGTTTGCACCCATCGGCGATAATTGAATCAAGGCGCTCCGGATCTTTCAACCATTCTTTTTTCGCTTGGCGCGGTCCGACCATCCAGGTCTCCACATTGGCTGCTAGCACTGCTTTGCACTCGCCGCAGCCAATGCTGGCCGTGCGGCAGCCCTGGGCCGACCAGTCTTGCTCTTCCTGAGAGGAAAAGAGCTTGTGGTAGGCAAACACCGGGCAGTTTTCGGGGTTGCCGCGGTCTTCGCGGCGCACCCTGTCTGTGCGCATCTTGTTGACGTTGGCTTTCACCTCGTTAGCTTCTTGAGTCAGTGGAAAGGTGTTGCCGTAGCTTTTGGACATCTTTCGCCCATCGGTTCCGCTCACAAGCGGAAC
>CAYRIE010000145.1:0-4587 GCA_964424215.1 uncultured Pseudobdellovibrionaceae bacterium | reverse complement strand
AAAATAGAAGAGATCAGGCGACAGCGCCTTTTGACCCAGGGGGGCCAATGCAGTTATACGTATATATAGACAAAGCCTTCATCGGGGAGTGTTCATGAGCCGTTTATTTTCAGTATCCAGAACTGTCTTCTTTTTTATCCTGACCAACATCGCGATTTTGGTGATGGTGAGCCTTGTCTCAAGTCTCCTACAGGTTATGTTCCCGGAGTTTTTCCAATCTCTTGGCCTGCACGGAGCCGCCACTGTCCAGTTTGCTATTTGGGCAGTGCTTTGGGGTTTCGCAGGAAGCTTCATCAGCCTGTTTGCCTCTAAATGGATTGCCAAGTCCGTAATGAAGGTCAAGATCCTGGATCCAGCCCAAACCACGGGAGATGGGCGCTGGCTCATTGACTCTGTTCACACCTACGCTCGTCAGGCGGGCCTAAAGGTTATGCCCGAGGTGGGTGTCTATCAGAGCCCAGACCTTAACGCTTTTGCCACCGGACCCTCCCGTAACAACTCTCTAGTTGCTGTATCCAGCGGACTCATTCAGAGAATGAACCGTGAGCAGGTTGAAGGCGTCTTGGCGCACGAGGTGGCCCACATCGCCAATGGTGACATGGTGGGAATGACCCTCGTTCAAGGTGTGGTGAATGCTTTTGTGATCTTCTTTGCAAGAATCCTAGCTTACGCTGTGGGCAACGCCGTGGACTCCAGATACCGGTTCGTAGTTGAGATCAGCGCTATCATTTTGTTCCAGATTGCCTTTGGGCTTCTGGGCAGCATGGTCACAGCCTACTATTCTCGCCGTAGGGAGTTTCGTGCAGACGCCGGCGGAGCCAAATACGCTGGCCGAGGGAAAATGATCAGTGCGCTTCAAGCTCTGGCACAAAACTACCGCGTCGAAGCCCCAGCCCCCAGCAAGGGCGAAGAAGCTTTTGCCTCCCTTAAGATTTTCCCCACCGGAAAAAAACTGATGGCTCTGATTAGCACCCATCCCCCGCTTGAACTGCGAATCCAAAGACTTGAACGCGGCACCAACTTTTAGTCCGCCCCCCGATCCCAGGCGAGAGCTTCGCCTGGGGCTTATGGCTGCCGCTGTCACGGCGCTGTGCTGGTCCTTTTTAGCTCTTATACTCAAATACAATTTGAACTACACCACCTCCGAGAACCTATCTTGGTTTCGGCTGTTCTTTTCTGCCGTCAGTCTGCTTATTTATTTCTTAGCGGTCAGGAAAAACCCGCTGCCTAAGCTTTTGCCAAAAAAAACTCCCCTGTTGTGGGCGGGAGGTCTGCTCGCTCTTAATTACCTGGGCTACATTAAAGGCATTGAGTACACCAGCCCCAGCCATGCCCAGATTATGATTCAAGGGGCTAGCATCTCGCTTTTTCTGATCGGTGTGTTTTATTTTAAGGAAAGGGTGCGCCCCGTCCAGTGGATGGGACTGAGTCTTACCATTTTTGGCTTCGTGCTCTTTTACCTGGATCAGTCCCCTGGTGGGGGAATCCATTTCGGCCTTGGCAACTTTTGGCTGATCGTAGCCTCCTTGGCTTGGGGAGTTTTTGCTTCCCTACAAAAAGATATCTTAAAGTCTGCAACGACCGTTGAAGTGAACCTTATTGTCTTCTGGGTTTCCAGTTTGTTTTTGCTCCCGACCGTAGATTGGAGCGCGCTGACTGGACTAACGGCTGGAGAGTGGTTTTGGCTCGCGATGGCGGGTCTCAACACGCTCATCGCGTACAACGCCCTGGCTTACGCTTTATCTAAGCTGCCAGGTTATATGGTAGGCTCCATCATAACCCTTAATCCACTGCTAACCATCGCCATGATGTTCGTTCTTTGGGAGATCTCCTTTACAGCCTTCACCCCGGATAGAATCTACGGTCTTGGAATTTTTGGCGCCATCGCCGTGGTCGGAGGGGTTTTGCTCGTGGTGAGGCCGCCCAGAAAAATATGATTGCTTGAGCCGTCCTTATTCTCGCTTTATCCTTAGAAAAATGTCGGCAGCTCTTCGGATTTATATTTTTTTGATCATTACCGCTTGCGCTCACACCAGCAACCGGCCCTCTGTGGATTACCTGCGCACCCTGCAGGGTCAGAGCCCCGCTGAGTCTGAATCGCCCGAGGACAAAGCGGCTCAGGAAATTCGAAATCGCTGGGCCAAGTACCTCAGAGCTAAAGAAATAGCGCAGCCATCGCCTCAGGCGGCCTGTGAGATCTTTTTTGAGCTGTACCAGGACGATGAATTTAAGCTGCGAGATCTTGCACTGTTGCAGGCTTTCAAAGTCTGTGCGCCAGGCTTTAGCCCTCTTAGCTCCCTTGAGGTCAGCTACGACAGCTACAGTAACACTTATCTTGCGCCCACGGCTTTAGATGCTCTGATCGCTTGGAGCGAAAGACGGGGCGATCATGCTCTTCTTGTTGAGCTTTATCACCAGAGATCTCGCCACCAGACTCTGCAGTCTGAAAAACTTGAGAGTATGGACCGGGCTCTTAAGTTGGCCATTCAGCTAAAGCTAACTGACAAAGTCGCAGCCTTTACCAAACGAGTTGAATCTATCGCGCCCAGAAGAAAGAAAAACCCAAAGTGGGAAGACCTCTTTGA
This sequence comes from uncultured Pseudobdellovibrionaceae bacterium, assembly GCA_964424215.1. Classification (GTDB taxonomy): domain Bacteria; phylum Bdellovibrionota; class Bdellovibrionia; order Bdellovibrionales; family JAGQZY01; genus CAYRIE01. Next base: position 2,002 of record CAYRIE010000145.1, on the reverse strand, counting down.
AGTGGCCCAGGACTACAGACAGGCCAGGATGTTTCCCGAAGCTATCGATGCTTATCAGAAGTACATGCGCCACAGGAAAGCAGGTCCTGAGGAGGGCTATCAGGCACTACGGGGACTTAGAGAGCTGCGCCGCCTGACTCGAAATGAAAGCCAGGAACTTTACCTGACCTCAACAAAAACTCTTGCAAGCTTCACCGAGAGAATCTTTAAGCGAACCCCAAGGGGCGCCTGGATCGATCGCCATCATGCCATGAGTGTTCAGTGGGCTAGAACCCTTTGGACCTACGGCCAGCGCTCCGAAGCGGAGAAGGTTCTTGAAAAACTCGCTCAGCAGCTTAAAGGCAAGCACAGCTTGGCGCTTATCTACTGGCTTCGCTCCCGGATAGACCTTGAAAAGGAGGCGTTGACCAGCTCTATGAACTGGCTAGGCCTTGCTCAGAAAGAACCCCTAACTGACACTGCACTGGCTGAGGATATTCTTTGGGATCTAGCTTGGGGCCAACGCAAACTGGGAAAACTCGACCAGGCGGTAAAGGCTTTCGAAGAGCTGGAGGCAAAAACCAGCCAAGAAGGCCAAAAGTTTAAAAGCATGTTTTGGCGCGCAAAAACCCTGGCCCAGTTAAATAAAGTGAAAGACTCAAACAAGGTGTTTGAAGATTTAACCTCCCAGGACGTGATGGGAATTTATGGGCAGCTCGCCTACAACGAACTTGGAAAACCGCTTCCGGCCATTCCCTCGGTGGCCTCCTGGGCCGACTCTACCCCTGAGGAGCTGGAGTGGTTGCTCGCTGTTGACGAAAGAGAGCTCGCATTAAACTACGTTGAGCACTTGTGGAGCGAAAAGTCTAAGGATCCACAACTGAGCCAGCGCGAAACCCTTCAGGCGCTCCAGCTGTTTGCAAGGTGCGGAGAGTTTCTGAAGCTCTTTAGATATTTTGCAACCCTGCCCCCCGAGCGCCAAAGAAATCTGATTGTAGAAAACTATGGGCTTTTGTTTCCGCAAATCTTTTCTAATGAGATCGGTCGTGCGGCAGCTCAGTTCGGCGTTCCCGAAGCTCTGATCTATTCCATCATCCGCCAGGAGTCCGCTTTTAATCCGAAGGCCCGCAGCTGGGCCGACGCTTTCGGTTTGATGCAGCTACTTCCTTCCGTCGGTGAAAAAATGGCTCAAAGACATCAAGTGCCTTTCCAAGGCTTTGAAGACCTTTATGAACCTAGGATCAATGTGCAACTTGGCACAGCCTTTTTGAAACAGCTTATGAACTCTCACCAAAATCAGTTCATCATCGTCGTGGCCGCCTACAACGCCTCTGAAAAAGCCATTTACAACTGGATAGAGACTAGATACAGCGGCGATTCCTTAGAATTTATCGAGGAGATTCCCTACCGGGAAACTCAAGGCTATGTGAAACTTGTTCTACGCAACTATGTCTTCTATCAGCGGCTTCTCACCGCCGACAAGAGCCTACCTTTCCCGGCTGAAGCCCTTTCGGGTCTGGCGGAGATCAAGGCCTCCTTGTCTCAATTTGAAACACCTCAAAATTAACGAGCTTTAGCGGTTATCCCGATAGGGAGTTGTCGACTCCAAGGGGATACATATGAATGATCGGCTGTGGCGAATCTTCGGGATTATGGGCTTAATAGCATTAATGGGTGGAGCTTGGCTCTTCAGCGGAAGCACCGGAAAATCACCTGCCTCCCTCCAAGAAGATGATGATCGAACTTTAGAGCTTGGCACCTTCAAGGTCAGCAAAGATAAGGGCTCGGAACAAAACGTCGTCCTTAACGATCCTGCTATGAATATGAACTGGGGCCTTTCAAGCTCAGATGCCGCTAGGGCCTGGCAGGTCTCCCACGGTAGCCGTGAGGTGGTGGTCGCCTTGGCCAGAACGCTTGAGGAAGAGGGCATGCCCGACGACCTCGCGAATGAACTGCTCAAGATCTTGCAGCGGCGGGGAGGCTCCACGTGACGGAACACGGATACGAGGTTCGCCCGCGCTCG
>CAYRIE010000144.1:0-4614 GCA_964424215.1 uncultured Pseudobdellovibrionaceae bacterium | reverse complement strand
GGCTTGGCATGATTTCATCCATGCTACGCAAATGGATTGGATCCAAAGGGTTGGGCTGGTGCTTAGAGTTAAAATCCCTAACGTTGGCGACTCGGCCACTCTGCCGCTTAAGGGTGTCGCAGATCAAATCATGATCGACTGGGGAGATGGAGTCGTAGAGCCCGCTGACGGAAGCGTAACTCCGATCCCAGATCATAACCATATGTACGCAGTGGCAGGAACCTATACCATCAGAGTGTATGGTAAAAGACTCACCTCGTTTGGCGCCCCGGGGTATCCTAACTCAGATAAAATCGTTGAGGTGGTAAGCTTTGGTGATATTGGAATCACCTCTTTGGGTTCAGCTTTCCATTCGGCTGTGAATCTGGTAGCTCTGCCAGAGCACCTGCCGCCTAGTGTGACCAACCTCCAGGCTATGTTCAAAGACAATACGACTTTCAATTTGGACATCAGCAGCTGGGAAGTCGGTCAGGTGTACGACATGAGCAACATGTTCAACGGTGCGAGCCAGTTCAATCAAGATCTTAGCGGTTGGAACACATCCACTGTCATTTACATGAACCACATGTTTAGCGGCGCCTCCTCATTCAATCAAGATATTTCAGGGTGGCAGACAACTTCGGTCGTCAACATGTCGAACATGTTCAGCGGAGCTTCATCGTTCAATAAGAATATCGGCAGCTGGGATATTACAAATGTCACCAGCATGGCATTTATGTTCCAGAATGCCTCAGCTTTTAATCAAGATATCAGAGGGTGGTACGTTGAGGATGTGGCTAACATGGCCTATATGTTCAACGGCGCGTCCGCCTTCACCTATGATTTGAGTGGCTGGGTGGTTGAAAATGTGTCAGCCTGCTCTGGCTTTGCTAACGGGGCCAGCTTCCCTGCGCCCATCTTTTCAGGTTGCACGCCCTAATACGCGCCCTCTTTAAAGAATCCTGCGGCTCGACTCCCAGATCCTTTGCTGCTAGATACTCAGCCCATGCAAACTAAGTTTTCAGCCGTGGTGCGGGATCTTTCAGGGCGAGGGACGGGAGTGGTGGACCACCCCGATGGCCGCATCGTGTTTGTCCCTGGGGTTTGGCCAGGAGATGAAGGTGAGTTTGAAATTGTCCAGCTGGAAAAAAGATTCGCCCATGGCAGGTTGATCGCTCTAAAAACTCCTTCACCTGACAGGGTGAATTCTTTGCCCTGTGCCCATCATGGCCTAGGACCAAACCAGTGCGGCGGCTGTCCCTGGATGATGGCTTCTTATTCGGCCCAGCTTTCCGCCAAAGAGAAGAATCTAAGATCGCTGCTCCAAAGATCTAAGCTTCCACTGGAGGCTTTGCGGCCGATGTTAGCTGCGCCCGAGGAGTTAGGCTACCGCAACCGGGCTCAGTTTAAAACCGATGGAAGCGTCTTAGGGTACGTCTCACCTGTCTCCCATAAGATTGTGGATATTAAAAGCTGTCCCATTCTCACCACCAAAAACCAAGCCACCCTGGAAGAGCTAAGAGAGCTTCTGCCAAGGCCTGAGTGGCACTCTCAGAGCGAGTGGACAGCTCTTAACATCAACGAATCTGTGGACGCAAAAAACGTGGCGCCAGGGAAAGACCTTGGGTTTTTGCAGGGCAACTCCCAGCAGAATGAGCGGATGAAAAACTGGCTCAGGGACCACTTGAAAAATGCTGATCGGGGCCTTGCTGTCCTTGAGCTGTTTTGCGGCTCGGGCAACTTCACTGAGGTGATAACTTCTCTGGGATTTGAAGATGTTTTGGCGGTGGAGGGGAGCCGGGAGGCTGTGCGCGAGCTCAAAGCTAAGTGGCCCCAAGTTAAAGCTATTTCCCACAACCTTTACGGAAAAAAGGCGCCTAAAGAGGTGAAGAAGCTCATGTCAGCACCTGGCCTAATGGTGCTCGATCCTCCGCGCACAGGTCTTCAGAACATTTCTGAGTGGATTTCTCCTGAGCTTCAGGAGCTGTATTATATCTCCTGCAGTCCCGTCACCTTCGTGCGTGATGCTCAAAATCTTGCAGATAAGGGAATGGCGCTTTTGGAGATCCAGCCCATAGATCTTTTTCCGCACACGCCCCACCTAGAGATTTTGGCCAAGTTCCAAAAATTGGCGTAACCAGCGCGCTACTTTCCAGCCTCAAAAGTAGCGCGGGCTTTTTATTCCTCAAGAGAAGGGGTAGGCCTTTTGAGCCCACGCTCTCAGAAGTTGATAGGCCTTCGTGAGATCGCCAAAGAGCTGCCTGGCTTCAGGGTGCGAAGACCGATCAGGGTGCAGCTCAAAAGCCAGCTTGCGATAAGCTTTGGAGAGCTCTTTAGGTAAAAAAGCTAAGGAAAGCTGGGCTCCCAGCCTGTTCATAGACTCTAGCGCTAGGGTCTCTTCCACGCCTAAGGGAATTTGAGGCTCGACTCTTTCCTTCTTAGCGCCACCTTCAAGCTGCAGGGCCTTGGGGCGAGGGCGGGGGCGAGGTGGAGCCTGATAGGGTCCTCGGTGGGTCTTCGGAGCTGAGTTAGGGCGCTTTAACCGCGATAGCAGCTCAAGCTCCATCACCTCTTTGGGGTGGAGCCTGGGGTCCAGAGTGGCCATAGGTCGGGCTTCCAGCCTCTGCCGCTCTAGGATCTTTTCCATCAGGATGTCCACAAAACCTCGTTCCATAGAGATCTTTTCGGTGGATCTTGTAGGGCTCCTGAGGAGCTGTTAAGGTTTCTGCTCATTGGACTAGGAAAATTTTAAGAGGTCTAAAGTGTCGACACTCTCTCAAGACGAAATCAAGGTGATGAGGAAAACTTGCCAGCTAGCGGCTCGCACTCTGGAGCATGTGGGAAAATTCGTTCGGCCCGGAATTACGCCCCTTGAGCTGGACCAGATCGTTTATGACTTCACGCTCAGTCACGACGCTCGGCCAGCGCCCCTGGGCTACCACGGCTACCCAAAATCCATTTGCACCTCGGTTAACGACTGCATCTGCCACGGCGTGCCCGATGACCGGCCTCTGAAGGAGGGCGACATTATCAATGTGGATGTCACCACGTTCAAAGACGGATTTCACGGCGACACCTCGCGCACTTTTTTTGTGGGACAGGTCTCAGATAATGCCAAAAGGATTGTCGAAGTTGCTGAGCAGGCCATGTGGAAGGGCATTGATGCTGTGGCCCCTGGAGCTACCACCGGAGACATAGGTTTTGCCGTGGAGAAGTTTGTCACCCGCCAAGGCTTTTTTGTTGTGCGAGAGATCGGTGGCCATGGAGTGGGGCGTGAATTTCACGAGGACCCCTTTGTGCCATCCTACGGAAAGAAGGGGCGTGGGCATGAGCTACCCGCATGGAAGACCCTCACGGTGGAGCCCATGATCAACGAAACCAGCGCGGCCCTCGTGGAAAAAGACATCCCAGACTCCACAATCAAATACTATCTGACTTCCGACGGCACTCTTTCTGCACAGTTTGAGCACACGGTGCTGGTCACCGACACGGGAGTTGAGGTGCTGACGGTTCCTTGAGTTCGGCTTTGGGCCTTGAAGCGCTGTGCAGCGCGCAATTTTAGCTTGAGAGGGTGAGCCCGGGGATATAGACTCACCCGGGAAAAATCAACTGACACTTGTTTTAAAGAGAGGAACCCAAAGGATGATGGGCATGGAAACCAAAAACTACACTGTGAAGACCGCTCCACGAACTGCCGCAGGAGAGCCCGATTACAGGGTTTGCAAGGCTGCCATGGAAGATCCCCGCGAATTTGAGAAAATGGCCCGTTGGGGACGTGAGGAAATTCAAATTGCAGAAGGTGAGATGCCCGGCCTGATGGCTCTTAGAGAAGAGTTCGGTGAGCAGCAGCCCCTTAAGGGTGCAAAAATCACCGGCTGCTTGCACATGACCATTCAGACGGCGGTTCTCATCGAAACTCTGACAGCCCTTGGCGCTGAAATTCGATGGTCCTCTTGCAATATCTTTTCGACTCAGGATCACGCTGCCGTTGCCATGGCAGCTGCCGGAATTCCCGTATTCGCCTGGAAAGGTGAAACGGAAGAAGAGTACAACTGGTGCATCGAGCAGACCATCGAAGGTTGGGGGCCTGAAGGCTTCAACTTGATTCTAGATGATGGGGGCGATCTGACTTTGATGATGCATGAGCCTCGTTATGCGTCTGTTATGGATAAGGTGATCGGAATCTCTGAAGAGACAACCACCGGGGTTCACAACCTTCACAAAATGCTTGAGAAAAAGCAGCTGAAGGTTCCTGCTATTAACGTTAACGACTCTGTTACGAAGTCAAAATTCGACAACCTCTACGGCTGCCGCGAGTCCCTTGCAGATGGCATTAAGCGCGCCACTGACGTGATGATTGCTGGAAAAGTTGTGGTGGTAGCTGGCTACGGTGACGTTGGTAAAGGTAGTGCTCAATCGATGCGTGGCTTTGGTGCCAGGGTGCTGGTTACTGAGATCGATCCGATTTGTGCGCTCCAGGCTGCTATGGAAGGTTTTGAAGTGGTCAATCTTGATGATGTCGCCCATTATGCAGACATATTCGTTACGACCACTGGTTGCTGCGACATCATCACCGCCAAGCATTTTAACAAAATGAAAACCGGAGCGATTGTCTGCAACATTGGTCACTTTGAT
>CAYRIE010000143.1:0-4640 GCA_964424215.1 uncultured Pseudobdellovibrionaceae bacterium | reverse complement strand
GTCCCCAGTTTGCCTCATCTGCGGCCCGCCTGGCGAGGTACTCATCAGCATCTAACGAGAGCGCTCCGATCCTTTATTGGTTTCATGAGGAGGGTCTTCACTACCTGAGCCGACTTTTGCCAGAGCTTAGAAAGCGTAGAGAGAACCTTTTCCCAGCGCTCCTAAAGCTGGACGGTAGCCTCGTAAGCCCCGCGCACCAAAGCGGCGTCGCAGAATGGGGCCATCTGAACACCCTTACCTTGCACCGGGAAGTGTTTCGCACTCTAAGATCAGCTTCAACATCCGAAGGTTTTGAAAGTCTTATGTTGATGAAGTACCCAAAGCTGAAGCCTGAGGCTGACTCTGCGGCCACCCTCAGGCAGCTATGGGACTACTTTAAACTCACTGATCAGCTCTCGCCTCCTATTTATTCGGTGCAAAGAACTTACGCGAACCTCGCCGATGGCGATGTGGGCGGGGCGAGTCTGGACTTTGTGGGCCTTGGAGGGCTTAACGCCATGGGTGTGGACCTTGCGCTGGCGCAGTTTTTCACCACCCGTTTGTCACCGGAAGAAATCATTGCTTTCATTAAAGACAAAGAGCGCCTTCTCACGGTGGAAGTGGCAAAGCGCCGAGCTGAAATGGTCGACAAAGTTGGTGAGCTCAGCCAAAGATGGCAAGGCCACCTAGGAGCCAACTTCAGCTGCAGCGCTGATGACTGCTCACTTATATTTTTAGCACCATCAAATCCTCAGGATTCGCCTCAAAGATTGCTCTCTCGCTCTTTGGAGCTAATCCCTGAGCTTCTCAATTGGTTTCGGTTTATGAAGAACCCCTATAGGACCGTGTTCATCGGACATGAAAATGTGGCCTCCGTGCAGCGTGACGTCCTAGCTGGTCACGGTGAGCTCATCGAAAAAGCATGGCGCAAAAATCTCTTTGAAATGGGAGTTTCGGTGAGCGAGCAGGACGCCCTTTTTGGCATTGTAGTAATGAGGGGATCTGCACCCTCCTTAGGTTCTGTAGATATTCACTACATTTCCGAGTATGCGTTCTCTGAGGACACTTTGCTTCAGGCCCTTCAGCAGGCCGTAGCCGAGGCCAACCAGAGTCTTTTAACCGCCTATGAACTGGGTGAAGTGGTTGCCGCTTCCACTCAGCCTCTCTGAAAACTTTTCACCTAGGTAGCTTCCGCTAAAGATCGCTGCCCCGGCGCCTGCAATTTTGCTAAACGAAGGCTATGCGGCAGGTCTTCATTTTACTTTTAATTATCATTTGCTTCCGCTCTGGCTATAGCGACACCCTGGTCGTATTTCTTCCATCACCTGATGAAACTCACCGCGACCTTTTTGGCACCTATTATCACACGGCGATCCGGGTGCAGGGGGACTGGTGGGAATCTCATCCCTACCACGGTGTTCACAGAAACAACCGACAGATCAGCAGGTATTTGGAGTTGCCTGGAGCCAGGGTGCTGCGCTCACCAAAGAGTATGGCGGCACCCATGCCCAGTGTTCTTCTAGATTTGCAGGGGACTCCCTTCGATTTGCATTCTGAATGGGGGGACCTGACCTCTCTTAATTGCACCGAACTTGTGGCCCATGTTCTGAACCTCAACCACTATGCCGTACCTATTACGGAAGAGGGGTTTCGAATCGGCGAGCTGGGACTTTCGCCCGATCGCCTCTACGATAAGCTCCTAGAGGACGGCTGGCAAAATGCTCTCACTCACAGTAAGGTCTGCCAGGACGCCCTGCTTTATTAGGCCTTCGATTCGCGGTAGGATGGGCGCTTTTCAAGTAAAGGATCTTTTATGAAACATCGTCCGCGTAGGCTCAGATCGGAGCACTCTTTAAGATCACTCGTAGCCGAAACCACGCTCACTCCCAGTCAGTTTATATTGCCTCTTTTTGTGACCGAAGGCGAAACCTCTGAAATTCCCAGCATGCCTGGACAGTTCCGCTGGTCCCTAAGGGATGTCGCAAATCACCTAAAAGAGGCCACAGATTTAGGTCTGAAGGCCGCGCTGCTTTTTGCCTCCATTGAGGAAAAGGACAAAACGCCCGGAGCTGAGGAGGCCCTGAATCCTAAGGGCCTTTTGCCCCGGGCCCTTGCCACTATAAAAGATCAGTTCCCTAACCTTATGCTTTTTTCCGATGTGGCTTTAGATCCTTACTCAAGTGATGGACACGATGGTCTTCTCCATGAGGGTGAAGTCCTCAATGATGAGACAGTAATGGTCCTTAAACAAATGGCTGTCGTCCACGCCGGGGCTGGCGCCGACTTTGTGGCTCCATCTGACATGATGGATGGCCGGGTCGGCGCGATCCGGGACGCCCTCGATGAGGCCGCCTTTAGCGGTGTGGGTATCATGAGTTACACGGCCAAATACGCCTCGAGCTTTTATGGCCCCTTTAGAGACGCCCTGGACTCCGCTCCTAAAGCTGGAGATAAAAAGACCTATCAAATGGATTACCGCAACCGCAGGGAGGCTCTCAGGGAGCTAGATTTAGATCAGCGCGAGGGCGCCGACATTGTAATGGTCAAGCCGGCCCTCTGTTATCTGGATGTGATTAGCGATTTTAAATCCAGTTCCAGAGTCCCTGTAGCTGCCTACAACGTCAGCGGCGAGTATGCCATGATCAAATGGGCAGCTCACCATGGAAGCCTTCAGGAAAGTCAGGCACGTGATGAGATGCTCTTTTCTATACGCAGAGCGGGCGCTGATCTGATCGCGTCCTATTTCGCGCTAGATTTTGCTAGAGACTTCGCCCGGGGATGAAATAAGGCCTAAGGACTGGAGCTGACCTGGGCTTAAAGCTCCGTGGTAGAGTTTTTCAAAATCCGGAAAAGTGCTCCCTTTAGATGGCTCCATCCCTTGTGGTTCAAGCCCCACTTCTTGGATAAGCTTCTCAAAAAGCCCAGCTAGCTGATCGTTGTCTGCAGCTTTAACTTCCACCTTGTCTAACAGAAGCTTAGTTTTGAGCCTAGGAATTTTTAGGCTGATTTCTTTTTTTCTCCAGCTGCGTTCGATCCAAGGCAGCGAGGCCAGACCCAAAAACAAAGACCAGGAGCAAAAAACTCTATAGGGCAAAGCTTCCTGCGGGAGTCTCTGAATGTACTTAAGACCCTTGCGAGCATTGGCAAGAAGTGAGCTTAGAACAAGTTCTCTGGACGGCACCAGATGTCGCCCCTCGGCCTCATCCGTTTGCTGATCTTTAAGAATGTTCACCTTCTGCAGAAAAAGACCCAAGTGGAGGGCATTGGCCCAGTCCTCAGGACCGCTTAGGGATTTGTGGCTTTGAGGGTGAGCCCTTAGAAAAAGATCATGGAGAAGCTCTCCTACGATACCTGCAACGAAAAAGCAGTACCGGTTGACCTCCTCCAAGGTTTTTAGATGGGCGCCTTTATCACCGGCGTAGTACTCCATCCCGCGGCTCATGTTCTGAAGGCACCTCAGCAGTGTCTTCTGAACTTCTGACTCTAGCAGATTATGAAAATCTTCAAAAAGGTGGCCTGAATCCTCAAGCAGAAGTCTTTCTCCTTCGGGGATATCCAAAGTAAGTAGGTTCTTGATCCAGGAATTCAAACGTGCGCGCTCAGGTCTTTCTTTTAAAAACAAATTGAACTCGTCAAAGGATCTTTGCCTGTCAGCAGGCCTCTGCCAAGGGGCATCCTCAATGGTGTCCAGCACTCTGAACATCAGGTAGCAGTGCCCCACGTGAAATTTGAAAGTGCCTTCAAGTCTTGCAATGCAAAAGGCGAAACTGCGCGAAACCCTGTCCAGGTGCTTCTGATAATCGTGAGTCCGCTGCTGGAGATCACCTGAAACGACGTGCACTAATTGTTCCTTTTGAGCTTATCTAAAACTTTAAAGGCAGGGTGTCCTTTTTCAACGGGGGTGCGGTCTTCAACTTTAGAGAGTTTAGCTTCATTCTCCTGGCGCCGCTTTTCACACTCGGCCACATCTTCGCAACGTGGGTAATCTGGCCATAGCAGCGCAAACTGTTCGTGGACGAACTCGCCAAGGTCCAGCACGGAGCTGGTCAGGTAGGTCGTCTCGGGACCCTTACTTTCAAGCTCGATGGCCTTATTGCCATGCGGAGAATGAGCGGTCCTATCACGCTCTTTTTCAACCACCAGATACTCATGGATCTTACCGCTCAGGTTCAGGGTAATATCCCAGCCGCAGCGGGAGCAAAGGTCCTCGCCTAGAAATTTGGTACGACCCTGCACCGTAAAAGCACCACCAATGGGCTGGATAGACACTTCTACTTCGTAATCCTTTTTTCCAGTAAGGTCCGCCAGCGGGCTGTCGAGTTTTCCGTCTTTGCGGGAAAAATGGAAGGTCTTACCCTCTTCTGGAATGTCTTTAAGCTGAATTTTGAGCATAGCTCACCTCTTGGTTTGCGCCTGAGAGGCTACCTCAGCTTGAGCGCGTTCTATCTCCTCAGCTCCAGCCAGATAGCGACTTGAAAGGATTTTCATATCGGAATCAAACTCATACATCAAGGGCTGGCCCGTGGGGATATTCAGCTCCACTACGTCCTCCTCCGAGAGTTGATCCAAATACTGAACAAGTGCTCTTAAGGAGTTCCCATGGGCTACGACGAGCACGTTTTTTCCCCCTCGTAGCTCAGGTTCAAGAACTTCGGTCCAGT
>CAYRIE010000142.1:0-4679 GCA_964424215.1 uncultured Pseudobdellovibrionaceae bacterium | reverse complement strand
GACAAATTTGAGGAAATTCCCCATGCCACAGAAGCGGCGGCCTACCAAAAATGATCAAGAATATCAGGGGCTTAGGCGGGGGCTTTTGAAAAAGGCAAAAAAAAAGCTCTGTGGGTTAGAGAACCAGAAATCCATGTTTGATCAGGTGGGCGCCATTTAACGACTTTAGGCTTCCCGGTCTGGGCCGGGCTTGCTCACCATCGTCAGGGACAGCTCCCGATGATGTACTTGTAGGATTTCATTGTTCTCGAACATGTGTCCACAGAACTTACTACCATCCTATCAAACCTTCGGCGCCGCTACCAAGGCGGATTTGAAAATATCTGGTCCGATAGCACAGGGGGACAGGGCTTAATCTTATCCTTCGTCCCGTGTTGAGAGAGGCTTAAAAATCCGCTAGACATTTGTGGATTATTTACTTTTAGACCAAATCTTCCCTTTTGTGGTTTTTATAACGGGCCTGCTCATGGTGCTGGTTCACGAAATGCCGCTGCTAAAGCGCCTTGCTACAGAGCACCTAAAAGCCGAGCAGTTAGCGTACTGGCGCCGGCAGCTGGTGATGGGCTGGTGCTTTTTTTGGGTGGGTGGGCTCTGGTCGTTTCAGCGGGCTCTGGAGCTTCTTTAAGGGAAATTTTTCGTCTTTCCATGGGCGCAATTTAAGAAGCTAAGTTGACCTTTTGCAAAGGGAGACATTACTGTCTCGCCATGTCCCAAAGACCCTCCCAGGCCCTTGCAAAGCAGCCCACTCCGAAGGCACCCAGTCGCTGGGAGTCCTTGATTGCAGCGACTCAGCAGAAAACACCGCCGCCAGCTCCCTCTGCCGCTGCCAGCGAAGAGTTCAGCCAGGAGCCGCTTTGGAAAGAGGAGGCCCCCCAAGCTGCGGCGGCTCCGGAACCTGTTGAAGAGAAGGGCGATAACCAAGTCCTAACTGTTTCAGACCTCAACAGCGCCATTCGCGGCACTCTGGAAAAAAAGTTTCAGTTCTTCTGGGTTCAGGGAGAAATCTCAAACTTCAAAGCTCACACGTCCGGACACCTTTATTTGGCTTTGAAAGATGAGAAGTCTCAGATCAGTGCTGTGATGTTTCGGCAGTTTGCCTCCCGCCTTAAGTTTAAGCCGCAGGATGGAATGGAGGTGCTCGTTCGTGGACGGGTGACCGTTTACGAGCCGCGGGGCAACTATCAGGTTTTTATTGAACAGATGGAGCCGGTCGGAGAAGGCGCTTTGCGCTTGGCCTTTGAGCAACTGAAAACCAAGTTGCAGCAAGAAGGTCTCTTTGAGGCCTCCCGCAAGCGACCCTTGCCCGAGTTTCCCCAGCACATCGCACTGGTAACTTCGCCCACGGGCGCTGCCATTCGCGACATGATCAACGTGCTTTCGCGCCGATACCGCGGCGCCCGCCTCACCGTGTTCCCCTGCAGAGTTCAGGGTGAGACTGCAAAACACGAAATTGTCGAGGCTCTCTCCCGAGTGAATCTTTACCCCTCTGTTGATGTTGTGATCCTAGGCCGAGGCGGCGGCTCTGCCGAAGATCTCTGGGCCTTTAACGAAGAAATCGTAGCCCGCGCGGTGGCCAGCTGCCAAGTTCCTGTGATTTCAGCGGTGGGGCACGAGGTGGACTTTACTATTAGCGACTTTGTCGCGGACCTTCGCGCGCCGACCCCTTCGGCTGCAGCAGAGCTGGTGGTAAAAAACTCAGCAGAAGTTTGTGCGCACGTCTTGGCTCTTAGGGATCGGCTTGAGCGCGCCCAAAAAGTTGTTTTGCGCTCCAAGCAGCAGCAGTTTCAGGTTCTTAGATCTCAACTTGTCGATCCAGCACGCAGGCTGCAGGATTTGATGATTCGTAACGATGAGCTGCACAGCCGCCTTCAACGGGCTTTTCAGGATCGCCTTAGCTCTCTTGTGAAAGACGTGGGCCATCTGAGGTTGAGGCTGAAGGATCCGCGCGCCCAAATTCTTCAACGCCGTCAAGACTTAGCAGTGCTAACCTCACAACTTGAGCGCAGTCAGAAACAGAACCTAAAATCCCTTAAAGACTCTTTAGCTGGCCTAGCGGGAAGCCTCCATCAGCTCAGTCCCTTAGCCACAGTGGCAAGGGGCTACGCCCTGGTGACGGACGAAGCTGGTCACCTCGCTAAAGATGCAGTCGCCCTTCAACCTGGCACTAAGGTCGACATTCAGTTGGCAAAAGGCCGCGTCAGAGCCCAGGTTGAGAAGGTTCTCAGTACGGACCCGGTGAACCCCAAAAAAAAATCCGAAGGAGATGAATCATGAGCTTTGAAGTCAAACTCAAGCGCCTAGAAGAAATTGTAGGAGAGATGGAATCTGGCGATTTGCCGCTCGATTCGTCTCTTAAACTTTTTGAAGAGGGAGTGAAGCTCTCGCGCGAATGCAATGATCGTCTACAAAAGGCCGAAATGGAAGTGAAGGTTCTTTTGGGAGTGAATTCAGATGGCGATCCCGTCGACGCTGACTTTTTGCCGGCCAATGACAAGGCTCGTGAATGAGCCAAAGTCTCCAGCAGAGTCTTAAAGAATGTCAGGACCGAATCGATCGGCACATGGAGTCCTATTTGTCCGAGCGATCCGAGCTGGGGCCAGGTCTTGCTAAGCTGGAAGAGGCCGTGCGCTATTCAGCCCTGGCCGGCGGTAAAAGGTTTCGTCCTGCTTTAAGCCTCTTCACGGCCGAAGCTCTGAATCAGCCTCAGGATAAGGCCGTGGCTTACGGTCTGGCCGTTGAGATGATCCACACCTATTCGCTCATCCACGATGACTTGCCCTGTATGGACAACGATGTGGAACGGCGGGGAAAGCCCACCAACCACGTGGTGTTCGGTGAGGACATAGCCCTTCTGGCAGGGGATGCGCTGTTAACCGAAGCTTTTTTTGCAATCTCATCGGCCTATACGGATCAGCCGGCTCAGGCCGTATTGGCTATTCGGGAGCTTTCACAAGCTGCCGGAGTGCGCGGCATGGTGGGCGGACAGGCCCTTGACCTGTGGGCCCAAAGAGAAAAGATTCCCGCCGAGCAGCTCCGCACCCTACATGAAATGAAAACCGGAGCCTTGATAGAGGCCGCGGTTCTAGGTGCCGCCCACCTCTGCGGTGCAAGCTCCAAGGAGCTTAAAGATCTTCGCGAATTTTCAAAAGGTCTGGGCTTAGCTTTTCAGGTCGCCGATGATATTTTGGATTTCTCTGAGGGCGAGGAGCAGGAGCTTGGAAACTTTGCTACGGTCATCGGCCTTCCTGCCACCCGCACTCTCCTTGAGGAGCTTACGGAGCAGGCCCTTTCAAGCCTGGCTTCCTGGGGTGAGTCTGCGGAGCTTCTTAGGGAAGTGGCCAGATTCAATAGAAGTCGTGAAGTTTAGGAGTTCTTTTCTGATGACAGTTCAAAAAACAAAATCGCCAATGGTGAAAATAAACACTCTACTCATCGTGACCGCACTTATGTTGATTCTAAACGGTTGTGCTCAGCTGGAAAGAAGAGGCAGTGTCGATCGTCCGGTGCCGACAGAGCCTGCCGATGAAGAGGTCTTTGAGGTCCCCGAAGAGCTAGAAGAGTTAGCGCCGCCACGTCTGGCGCCTAAGGTGGGAGTGGTGCTCGGGCCGGGGCTGATGAACGCCTACGCCCACGTGGGAGTGCTCAAAGCTTTTGAAGAGAGCAAGATTCCGATTCACGCTATTGCTGGCCTTGAGTGGGGCAGCCTTCCGGCAGCTCTTTTTGCAATGAAGGGTTTAGCACACGATGTAGAGTGGAAGATGTTGCGTCTTGAGCGCTCGGAGCTTCCTGACAAAGGGTTTTTCTCCTCGAGGATCAAAGCCAGAGACATTCAGAGTCTGCAGAGCTTTTTCAATCGCACTGTTAAAGGTGAAAAGGTGCACCAAAGTCAAATCGCCTTCGGATGCCCCAGCTTTGTGATCGACCGGGGGCGCACCTATTGGCAGCGTCAGGGGGACTCTTCCCAAGTGCTAGCTCGCTGCATGTCCTTTCCGCCCTACTTTGAAAATGGACAGGGATTTTACGCGGCCCCCTTTTTAATCGAGGAAGCGGCTGAGCACCTGCGCTCCCGCGGGGCCGAAGTGATCCTCTATGTCGATGTGCTCTCCGGATCCCCGCTGTTTCGCAGGGAAGATCGCACGCATTATTTACCCGAGTACCTTCTTTGGGCCCAGGTGGCGGCTGATTCCACGCGCACCCAGATACCGGGCGTGGATCATGTCATTGCTGTGCGCACGGATCTGGACATTTTCAGTTTTGACAGCCGCAGGCGCCTTATCGACAGAGGCCTGGGCTCAGCTCGCCCTGTTTTGAAGAACTTAGCCAACCAATATTCTTTTTAAAGGATGAAGTTATGAGAAAAGCCAGAATTCCAGCAGAGCATTTTCAGCAGCGCCGAGCCGCTTTGAAGGACCACAGCACAAGCGCCTTTGTGCTGTTCGCAGCTCCTGAGATCAAATATGTTCCCTACCGGCAAGACAGCAACTTCTTTTATCTCACAGGTTTTGAGGAGCCAGGATCAGTCGCCATCATTCGGCCCGGCAAAGACCCCGAGTTTGTGCTTTTCGTCCGGCCCAAGGATCCCTCGATGGAACTATGGGATGGCTTTCGCTTTGGCGTAGACGGCGCCCGGCAGGAGTTTGGTGCCGACAAGGCCTATGATATTTCTGAGCTTCAAAAGC
>CAYRIE010000141.1:0-4696 GCA_964424215.1 uncultured Pseudobdellovibrionaceae bacterium | reverse complement strand
CACGGAAATCATTAAAGAATTTCGTTCAGGCAAAAAAGAACGGGTGCTGATCGAGCGTCTTCAGGCGGACCTAGAGGGTGAACGAATTAAGTTCAGTTTGCTCGCCGATGATCACCTTAGCTTAAAGCATGAAGTGGCAGCCGTCTTGCCAGGGCAGCTTCAGTTGCTGCAGGGGAGTCCAGAAGAGAGCTACCCTGTTCGCAATTTGGCGAGTGTGCTTTTCACCAGCTCTGCACTGCAGGCTCTTGGAGATCAGCAGGCTGAGACTTTAAATGCCGCAAAAAAAGAGTTTCGTGAAGGTCGCTACGACAGGGCCATTGAAACCCTAAGTGAATTCACTCAAAAGTATGAATCGAGCAGCAGGGTGGTGGAGGCCAAATTTCTTTTGGCTGAAAGCTATTTTCAGACGGAGCAGTTTGAGCCCTGCCTGGGCCTGATCAATCAAATGCTCACCTTTCACCCTGAAAGTGATCTGACTGGATTTTTGCTCCTGCGCTTAGGTTCGATCTTTGAAAGTCAAAGCAAGGACCTGGACGCGATCGGGGTCTATAAAACCATCACCCGAAGCTTTCAGAACAGAGATCTTATTTTTCAAGCCGAAAGAAATCTTCAAAGGCTTTCGCTGTGATCAGAGGCAGCCTTAAAGTCTTGCTGTTTGGGCTGTGCTTTTTTGTGGAAGTAAAGGTTCAAGCAAGCGAGGTAACTTGGCCCCCCGGCTGCTCTCTTGAAGATTCAAGCTGCACTTTAAAGCATTCAGGTGCCGACTGGCGCACTCTGCAGCTTAAGGAAGTGCGCCTTCACTTGGCGCCGGGTGCGACTGTCCGCAAAAAATCCCCTCAAAGTTACCGGCTCGTTAAAGGGCAGGCCTTTATTAAAAATCAGGGCTCAGAGGTTGTGACCGTGAGCTTTGTTGCCGGCGAGGTCCTGCTAAAGAGCGGTGCCGAGCTAAATCTTGAAATTTCACCCGGACAGGTAAGCCTGCAAACTCCAACAACTTCTGTGCAGGTTCGAGCTGGCGGGCAGTTTTACACCCTGGATGCTGGCTTTTCAGTGGAAGCAGACCTGACTGAGCTGCCAGCTCTCTGGGCCGTGCCTCGAGCCTTAGATCTAGCATCTCAGCTGGAGAATCGAGCGGCGGCGGGCCTTAAAGAGCTGGACCTGGTGAGAGAAAACTGGGCGAGAGCTTGCCAGGAAGCTTCGGTGCTAAGTCAGGGCCTAGTTAGGCGCGCCCTGGCCTCAGAGAAAGAGCGGCAGCAAAAAGAAAAGCTCAAAGAAGAGCACAGCCGCCGCGAGGCCGAAAAGATGCGCGCCCTTTTTCGCCGTAAAAATCATCTAGACCTTCTTTGATTTTCCCCAAGACATTCCTACTAATTACCTCCGGATCAGGCAGGGCCTCCTAGGTTCGTCGGAACATTTGGGCTAAACTAGATGAAAGGTCTATTCTCATGGAGGAGAATTATGTCCACATCCGTTTCCGGGTCCGCTCGATCCAGCGATTCAGTTCAAGAAGGTCGAGCCAGAAGCAAAGAAGATGAGCTGATTAAAGGTCACCGCAAGCAGATCGCGCAGATGGGGCAAGCTCACGCCGAAAAAATTGACGAGCTTCAACAAAGTCATAGGTCCCAGCTTCAACGCATGCACGATCAGTCCCTCCAGGCGATGAACCGCAAGGACGTCAAATACCAGAAGCAGATTCAGGGTATTCGTGACGCTTACGAGCAGAGCCTTAGAAGGAGTCAAAACGAACTCAATCAGACTCGCCAGATGGCTTCAATTCGAAGAGAAAGTGAGCTTCAAGACCAAAAAGATCGACACGAACTTCAGAAGCAGGTCTTGCAGAACAACGCCCAGAGAAGTCTTGCTGAGAAGTCGGCCCAGCTAGAGGAGACAACCCAGCGTCAGCGCGACCTTCAGAAAGCTAGCTACGAAGAGCTCAGAGAGCGTATGCAAGGTCAGCATCAACTTGAAGTGGCTCAGCTGGAGACCTCTCGCAGGGAAAAGATCAGAGACATCAAGAACCGCTATGATCAAATGCGGCTTGAGAAAGATTTTGAAATTGACCGCCTCAAAACCAACAACCGCAGAACCAAAGAAAGTCTGCATGAGCGCACGGCAAATCTTTTAGAGCAAAAAGACCGCACCTATGGTCAGATGCTGGATCAGCACCGGAAGGGCTACCTCGAGGCTTCAGAGGAGAACCGGCAGCGTTACACGGAGGCCTTACGCGAAGAAAATTTAAATAACAAAAGCGCTCAGGCTGGAATCCGTAACCAGACACAAGACCGAACACAAAAGCATATCGATCAGTTGAAAAATGAAATTGAGACCTTGGAAAAGGATTCGGTTCGCCAGCGAGTCTCTCTGGAGAACCGTCACAAAAAGGAGCTAGATAACCTGAGGCAAAGCTTCCAAGCCAACGTGGATCACCTTCAAGAGGAAAAGAAAAACTTAAATCAGGTCCATCAAGCCGAAAGAGCCAAAGAGCTAAAAACACTTCACAAGAACAACGATGGCTATCTCCGAGATGCCATGAGGTATCAGATGGAGCAGCGGCAGTTTTCGGAGAGTGGATACCGAGAAAATCTCAGCAATGTAACTCACCAGTACGAAGCTAAAATTGAAAACCAGAACATCAGCCACGAGCTGACTCGGGATAAGATTATGACAGAGGCTCAGTTGCGGGAGGAGAGGCTGAGGGAGCACTTTAAGGACTCTAAAGGTGCACTTGAAGATCACCAGATCGAGAACCTCTCTAAGCTGCGTGAGGCTCAGCTTAAGCAAAGAGAAGAGTTTGTGGCAAGAATCCAAAAGATGACCCGCGAGATCGGAGCTAAGCACCGGCGCGAGATGGCCCAGACGCGGCATGAGTATGAAAAAAAGATCCATTCTCTTCAGGAAACGCACCGACGCGAGATTTCCTCGGTGGAACAGCAGAATAAAAAAATCCTGGCGGATCGAGAGAGACAGTGGGAGTCTGCTCACAAGGCACAGGAACTTAAATATCAAACAAGATTAGATAAGATTCAGAGCACTCACTCTACTCAGCTTGATCGGGTCCAAATGGGTCACCAGGCTGAACTGGAGAGAGTGGTAAAGTTTAAGAAAGCATAATCATCTATGTTGGCACAAAGACGGGTGAAGATTGTCGCGACGGTGGGTCCTTCAATTGAATCCAAAGAAGCGCTCGAGCAGTGCGTTCGCGAAGGCGTGAACGTTTTTCGGTTGAACTTTAGTCACGGTCAGCATTCCGAATACGAAAAGATCATTGAGCGTATTAGGTCTGTCTCGCAGAAGCTGCAGGCCCCAGTTGCGATTTTGCAGGACCTCCAGGGTCCCAAAGTGCGCGTGGGAAGATTTAAAGATGGCTCTGTAAGCCTTAATGAAGGTGATCAGGTTGTGATCACCACTAGGGACGTTCTGGGTGAGGATGGGCTGATCCCGACGGACTTTAAAGGTTTTGTTGAGGCTGTGCAGCCGGGTCAAAAGGTGCTGCTAGATGATGGACTGTTGGAGCTTCGCGTGGAGGAGATTCGCAGCAGCACCGAGGTTGTTGCGAAGGTCATCTACGGCGGTGAACTAAAGGACCGCAAGGGAATCAATATACCCGGAGCGCCCCTGGCTATTGAGTGCCTAACAGCAAAAGATGAAAAGGATCTGGATTTTGGCCTTAGCCAAAAGGTCGATTACGTTGCCCTTAGCTTCGTGCGCAGGGGAGAGGACATTCGCAAACTCCGCGAGCTGGTGCAGGAAAAATCCCCGACCACGAAAATTGTTTCTAAGATCGAGATGCTAGAGGCGCTTGAGCACCTAGATGAGATTGTGCGTCTTTCCGATGCTGTCATGGTGGCCAGGGGAGATCTAGCGATTGAAGCTGGGCAAACGGTTCTTCCGCTCGTTCAAAAGCGGCTGGTCAAGCTCTGCAACTCCCTGGGAAAGCCTGTCATTACCGCCACACAGATGCTCGATTCCATGGTGGAAAACCCCCGTCCCACCAGAGCTGAGATCACCGACGTTGCCAATGCGGTTTTGGATGGAACGGATGCACTCATGCTTTCAGCTGAAACTGCCAGTGGCAAACACCCTTTTGAGTGCATTAGAACCATGCATGAGATCTCCCTTGAGGTGGAAAAAGACAATCCTAACTACTACAACATCAGCATGGACGATGAGTTCTTCTCTGTGGCTGAAGCTATCGGCGCCAGCGCCTGCCTTTCAGCCCTCAAGCTCGGAGCCTCGGCCATCGTGTGTCTTACGACCACGGGAAAGACGGCGACGCTGATTTCAAGGTTCCGCCCGAAGGCTCAGATCATCGCTATGACCCACATCATTCCCACTCTGAGCCGGCTGGAGATGGCCTGGGGCATTCAGACCCTGGCCATTGATCCGTATGACTCCAGCGACGAGGCCATGCAGCAGATCGAGCAGATGCTGCTTCAGTACGGCCTGGTCAAAACAGGGGACCGAGTGCTTCTCACCTTCGGAGCTCCCGTGCTGGAGCGGGAGAAGACCAACACTTTGCGCGTGTTCACTATCGGGGGAGAGAGCATCGAGCGTCTGCCCACCGATCAGCTGCCCCTAAGATGCCAGTAGTCTAAGGTTTCAAGGGAGCCGAGATTTTTAGAAAATTTCCTTTCGAAAAGGCGGACTCCTGTCCTCGCCGCCCTTTTGCCTTCGGCAAAAACGCCTCCAGCTGGGC
>CAYRIE010000140.1:0-4712 GCA_964424215.1 uncultured Pseudobdellovibrionaceae bacterium | reverse complement strand
GGGAAGCCGTCGCCATCGCGGGCCACCCTCAGGGGCTCCCACGACTCACCTAGATATCTTCTCACCTGGGCCAAATAGTGTTTAAAGGTGGGGTGAGAGGGCAAAAGATAACCCACCCGCGGCCAACCCTTTAAGCGGCAGCCTCGAAGTACCGCCGCATGCTGCCCCGAAGAGTTATTGTACCACCTGCGAGGACGCCGCACCTGCCGACCGAATTGCACCAGCGGCAAATCCAGCGGCGTTTGCATAAGGCCCCACTCAGGCTCTGACAGCAAGCTCTGGGCAGCTGCCACGTGCTCAGCTGTGCCGTTGTGTGAGGCCACACTAATGGCCTTTTGGGCCCAGTTGGTCACAGGCCCTAGCTCTTGGGCAAAGACCCTAATCACAAAAGGTTTCATCATGGAGCGGCCGTAACAGAGCACGTTCCCGCCGAAAGAGTGCAGCACTTCATCGCCGTGCACCCAGGCCACGGCACCATGAATCGTGGTTTCAGATACACCGTTTCGGCGGTAATCCACCAGCGGCTCCCATTCCACTTCGCGACCGGTCGGAATGCCAGGAACCTGATCACCAAAAGGAGACGAGGGGTAACACTTGCTACTCACCGGAATCTCCCTCGCTGGTGGCCGGCTCTTTGCGCGAGAGAACGCCTCGATCTCCGGTGAAAACTTCTGGAGATTCTTCATCGTACTCCAAGTCACCAAAGGACTCAGGGCTGGGAGTGAGAGACACTAGCGCTCCGCCCATGCCGTAAAGCGATTCGTAGGCGTGCACCTTTCCTGTGAGCTGATTGGTGCCCCCCATCATGCTGGAGAGCCACCAGAAGGGTTTAAAGTTCGTCACCTTAGGCACTCTGGCCTCTTTGTGAATCTGACGAGACAGCTGCGCTAAATCCTCCAGCCTGCCCTGCTCCAAAAACTCAAGCATCTTAAGGTTCCACTCGTGATCCTTAAGCGAATCCACACGGTCGCTCTCTGGGGGGATGATCTCATTGATGTAGCGATTGGAGAGCGCCGTACAAGAGACGGCCACCGCTTTTCGCCCCGTCTTTTCAAGAGTTTCCAAAACCGACTTGGCCAGCACAACAGTCTCTGCTCGGTCTGCATACACATTGCTAGATAAAATAATTGCCGGAATACGGTTGTTCGGATTCAGGAGCTTCAGGGTCACAATGGAGCCCGTGTCGATAGGAAACCCGTGATAATCGATCACCCTGGACTCAAGGCCCCGAGACTGAGCCACAGAAGTTAGCTGCTGAGCAAACTCCTGATCAAACTGAAACTTGTAAGATAGGCTGCCGTACTCGTGCCACTCTTCATCCACATGGGTCCACTCAGCTTCCTTGCGGCCCTGAATTTGGTGACCCACCACGCTCAACCATTTGGTCGAGTAGATCACCATAAGATCCGCGCTCGTAGCTTCAATCTCTTCACGCACTCTCTCAAAGCCATCTTTGATTCTTTGCCACCCGTCATTCAGATGGGGCACCATCAGGGGCTGGGGCTGGCCTGGAACAATCAGGGCTTTTTCCACAAGACTCATTTTGAACCTCCCTGAAGCTTCCAAGAGACGATAGCGTTGCCTGTTCCAATCACTGAGCCGTAAGCGTGCACCTTGGCCGGACTCTGCGGGAAATCAAGAGCTTGAAGCAGCCAGGAAAGACTGCCTGAGTCCGTCTCTGCGGTGGCCTGCTGGGTAAAGTCCGGCAAAAGGTCAAACACCTCTTTGGTGCGTCCTTTCTTAAGTAGATCAATCAGCCGCATATCCCAAAGATACTGATTGTGGTTGTAGATATGCTCCCTGCTCATATCCTCAGGCACCTCAGACTCTGTAGTAAAGTGCCTATGGGAGAGCGAGTGACTGGCTACCAGCAAGGCCCTAACTCCCATCTTTTCGACAGCGCTCCTTGTGGCGTGGGCCAGCTGGCCTTGCACCTCCTGCATCACCTCCACTGAATAGTAGTGGGACAGGTCCTGGCTTGAAATGCTCACGATCGGCTTATCCCAGTCGGGATTGATGAGGTGACTGGACACGATCGTGCCGTAATCGACCCTGAACTCAGGGTGATTCATTAGCTTCATAGTGAGACCAGAAGATTTGGCCTCTTCGTAGATAGCTGTGGCCAGCTCAACGTGTCCCTTCAGGTCGTAGTGAAATCTAAAAAGGTTGGGAAAGATCGGGTCAACCGATAAAGACTGGGCGCGCTCCATAGCCAAAATGTGCGTGCCCACAAAGGTGCGCCAATGGGGAGAGTGCACCACGATGACATCGTAGGAGTCTTTGGGGATGGTGTTTCTAAGATCCTCGTAACCCCAGCGCAGGGTCTCCCAGCCGCATTCACTGCGCGGCTCGTTCTGGGGAGGATTTTCTCCGTAGACAAGATGGGGCGGATGGGGCGCAATCGCGCCAGCAACTATTCTACCTGAACCCATAGCTCAGCTCTCCTCCTGAAACTTCACGCACACTGTTTTTAACTCGGTGAAAAAATCCACACTGTGATCGGCTCCCTCGCGGCCGCGTCCAGACTCTTTGACGCCGCCAAAGGGCATGCGAAGGTCCCGGGACAGCCAGGTGTTCACCCACACCGTACCCGCCTGAAGAGCTTCTGCCATGCGGTGGGCCCGGCTCAGATCCGATGTGAACAGGCTCGCAGAGAGTCCGTAATTTGTGTCATTGGCCAATTGAAGTGCCTCTTCTTCCGTTTTAAAGGGGTGAACCGTGATCACCGGGCCAAATATTTCCTCCCTGGCGCACACGCTCTGGGGCGAAAGTCCTACCATCATCGTTGGTGGCACAAAGTAGCCTTCTGTCAGCTCCTCAGGGAGATTTAACTTCCCGCTATAGAGTTGACCGCCCTCTTCTTCCCCCTTTTTTAGATAGGAGAGCACCTTGTCCCGATGAACCTTTGAAACCAGGGGCCCCATAAAGGTGTCCTCTTTAAAGGGGTCACCCACCTTCAGGTTTTTAATCTCCTGGCTCATGGCATGAACAAAGTCCTGGAGGATATCCTCTTGCACCAGCACCCTGGAGCCGCAAAGACAGATTTCACCTTGGTTCAAGAAGGAGGACCTGACGGTGAGCTTCACTGCTTTTTCAAAATCGCAGTCGGCAAAGAGAATATGGGCGTTTTTTCCGCCCATCTCTAAGCTCAGCTTTTTCATGGAGGGTGCAGCAGCCTGTGCAATTCTTCTTCCCGTGACGGTTCCGCCGGTAAAGGAGATTGCAGACACCAAGGGATGCTCAACGAGCGCTTGGCCACTGAGCGCGCCTTCGCCTAAAACTAAATTGAAAACACCTTTGGGAAGCTCAGCCTCCTCCATTACTTCACAAAGAAGGTAGGCCGTTTTAGAAGTAAACTCTGAGGGCTTAGCCACCACCGTGTTACCGCAGGCTAGGGCCGGCGCCACCTTCCAGGTCAAAAGGTAAAGCGGTAAGTTCCAAGGACTGATCAGGCCGGTAACTCCCAGCGGGCTTCTTAAAGTGTAATTGATTTGTCCGTTGACGTGGGAGCTGGACTGCTCCGTGCGATGAACCAGGTGACCTGCGAAGTATCTAAAATTGTCGATGGCGCGCTGGATGTCCATTTGGCGCGCTAGCCTCACCGGCTTTCCTTGATCCGCACTCTCAGCCAAGGCGAACTCATCTGCTCTTTTTTCAAGTAGGTCAGCTATTTTGTGAAGGTAGCCTGCTCTTTTCCGAACGTGCTGAGCTGCCCAAGCTGGAAAAGCAAGATGTGCGGCCCGGACCGCTAAGTCCACATCCTCTCCGGTGGAGTTGGGTAGCTGATAGTCGGGACGCCCTGTTCGAGGCTCAAGGTGATCAATCCACTGACCGCTGCCAGAGGGCAGGCGCTCACCTCCGATAAAGTTCAAGATGGACTCTTTGGGCTTCAAGAGAGCCCTCCCACCTTGGGAGCCACCTTTTCCATAAAGATCTTCATGGAGTTTTGCACATCCAGGCTGTCATGATTGTTAAAATCAAACCAGAGCATCAGCCGATCCTCAGGGTGAAAGCGCTCGCTAATTTGCTGAGCGATGTCTTCGGGGGCTCCCACCAGGGCGTTGTCCACAGCTTGAGTGACTTTAGCTGGGTCCAGGGTTCCCTCAATGGCCTTCCAGTAGTTATTTGTGGCCTTCACAGCGGCATCTGAGGCCCTTCTGCGCTTTTCCTCTAGAGAAACTGCATCGTCATTAATAAACACCAGCACAGTTCGCGGCATTTGCGCCCGTGTCCAGCTGCCCCCCTTCGGATTAAAGTGCTTAAGCATGCGCTGGTGGGTCTCCTCGATCTGATGGGAAGGCGTGATGGAGAGATTAAAAACTCCCACCGGCAAAAACTCGTTGGCAAAGTGCTGCGCTTCCGCCCAGTGAGCACCGATGGTCAGCCTGAGGTGATCTATTGGAGCCTCAAAGGGAATCACACCCACCTTGTCAAATTTCCAGCGCGGCTTCACCGGAACTTCGTTGCTCGCCTTCTCCCCACTGAGCCTTTCCCAGGCAGAGGTCACTCTCTGGAAGTCTTCATCAGATCTAAAATCAGCGCGGCCAAGAAGAGTCGGCTTTACATCCTCTGAGGAGAAAACATCCCCGCGCAAAAATCTCAGGAAAATCTCCGTGGCCTCCATAAAGATTTTCCCGCGAAGTGCGGGCCATGCGGCGCGCTCCATTTCATCTCGCGGCAAAATCCCATAGGGCGTGTTGGAAAAGGGGAAT
>CAYRIE010000139.1:0-4765 GCA_964424215.1 uncultured Pseudobdellovibrionaceae bacterium | reverse complement strand
GTGCACCTGATTTGTGAACTGTTTGATTTTGATCTAGCAGGGATGGTGGGTGTTCAAAGGCTAACGGCCTCCCTCTTACTGGAATGCCTGCAAGAGCTAAAGCCACAAAAGCCTTGGCAGACAGCTGAGCGCCGAGGGGATGACCTTTACTTTGATAACCGAAAGTTCAACATCAGCATTGCCAGCTGCTCTGCCAGATCTTCGCTTATGCATTTTGCCTTCAATGTCACCAACGAGGGTACCCCGGTTAAGACCTGCGCCCTTCAGGACTGGGGCCTTACGCCCCAGGAGGTGATCAAGCCCTTCTTAGAGCGCGTGGCTGAGGAGATCAGGTCAGTGCGCGCTGCCACATGGAAGGTCCGCCTCTTTTAGAGCCTGCGAAGTGCTTGATTTCGGATGTCATTATGAATAGTCTCGGCTGATCTTTTTGTGCCATAAGGAGCCTCACATGACGCCGAGAGTAAGAGAGATTTTAAGCTGGTATGGAGCCGATAATCCAGGGGTTCTCACCAACATGGCCCGGGTTCTCAATCATGGCACCTTAGCTGGTACAGGCCGGGTCGTGATCCTACCTGTGGATCAAGGGTTTGAGCACGGACCCGCGCGAAGCTTTGCAAAAAATCCTGACGGCTACGACCCTATTTATCACGCAAGTCTTGCTGTTGAGGCGGGCTGCAATGCCTACGCAGCACCCCTGGGGTTCATTGAAGCTGTTGCCAGAGATTTTGCTGGCGATATTCCGTTGATCCTTAAGTTGAACAACTCAGATTCGCTTTGGTCCTCCAAAGGCCCTTCCTCGGCACTGACCTCCTGTGTGCAGGATGCCCTGCGCCTTGGCTGCGTGGGCATCGGGTACACGATCTATCCTGGTAGCTCCCTTAGAAAGGAGCAGTACGAAGCGCTTCAAAAAATTTCTGAAGAGGCCAAACGCTTTGGTCTTTTGGTTGTGGTTTGGTCTTACCCCAGAGGTGAGCAGCTGAGCAAAGAGGGCGAAACTGCCATCGATGTGGTCGCCTATGCGGCTCAGATCGCCGCGCAGTTAGGTGCGCACTTTATTAAAGTGAAGCCGCCCTCAAATCACATTGAGCAGAGTGAAGCTGAAAAAGTCTACCGGTCCGAAGGCATCAACGTAAACAAACTCTCAGACCGAGTGAAGCATGTGGTTCAGTCCAGCTTTAATAGTCGGCGCGTGGTGATCTTTAGTGGCGGCCCCGCTAAGGGCGAGCATGAAATTCTTGAAGAGGTCAGAGAGATTGCCAGGGGCGGTGGCTTCGGTAGCATCATCGGGCGCAACGCTTTCCAGCGGCCGCGCAAGGAAGCTGTGGCGCTTTTAGGTCAGATCATGGCGGCTTTTAAAGGAGATGCTTGATGTCCCAGGACCCCAAGGACAACCCACTCAGAGCAGAAAAAAGACGCAAGCTCCATGCTTTGAGGGAGCAGGGGTTGAACCCGTATCCCTACTCCTTTGATCGCACAGCCTCGCTAGCAGAACTTAAGAAAAAGTACGCTCATCTAGCGCCTGGGGAAAAAGCTCAAGAGAGCACCTACCGCATTGCTGGCAGGCTAATGACCAAGCGGCCCATGGGGAAGGCGGCTTTTTTCAACATTCAAGATGAGGCCGGCAGCTTTCAAGCCTACCTTCGCAAAGAAGAGCTGCCTGAAGATGGGTTAAAGTTCTTCGAAGGCATTGATATCGGCGACATCGTGGGCCTAGAGGGCTTTGTATTTTGCACTCAAAAAGGTGAGATCAGTCTTCATTGCAGCAACTTTTGGTGCCTGACCAAAACGCTGGAGCCTTTGCCCGAGAAGTTTCACGGACTGCAGGACGTTGAAGCTAAGTATCGCCATCGGCATCTAGACTTGATCTCTGATCCGGCGGCGCGCGAGAAGTTTATCACTCGCTCCCGCATCGTTGCTGAAATCAGATCCTTTCTGAGTGAGCGCGGCTTTATTGAAGTGGAAACTCCGGTCCTTCAACCCATTTACGGCGGAGCTAGCGCTAAACCCTTTGTCACCTATCACAATGCTTTAGATAGGAATTTATTTCTTAGAATATCCCCTGAGCTTTATCTCAAGCGCCTCATCGTGGGCGGCATGGAAAAGGTTTTTGAAGTCTCCAAGAACTTTCGCAATGAAGGGATCGATAGGTCTCATAACCCTGAGTTTTCCCTGTTAGAATGGTACGAAGCTTACACCGATTACAACTATCAGCTGCAGCAGTACGAAGATCTGGTCGTGCACCTGGTTCAAAAAATTAAGGGTACAACCAAGTTCAGCTATCAAGGTAAAGAGATTGATTTTACGCCGCCCTGGAGGAAGCTGACCGTTTATGAAGGCGTGAAAGAGTACGCAGGCGTGGACCCCGATAAGGCCTCTGCGGCCGATCTTTTGGCTAAGGCACAGGAGCTAGGCTCTGAGCTGACCTCAGTTACCAGCCACGGTGAGCTAGTGATGGAGCTTTTCGAATTGGCCGCTGAAAAGCACCTGTGGAATCCGACCTTTGTTTTAGATCACCCGGCTGAGATTTCACCGCTGACCAAAAGACACCGCCAAGACCCCAGAC
The DNA here is from genome assembly GCA_964424215.1 of uncultured Pseudobdellovibrionaceae bacterium. GTDB lineage: Bacteria > Bdellovibrionota > Bdellovibrionia > Bdellovibrionales > JAGQZY01 > CAYRIE01. Next base: position 2,202 of record CAYRIE010000139.1, on the reverse strand, counting down.
TTGTGGAAAGGTTTGAGCCTTTTGCTGCGGGGATGGAAATTGGCAATGCCTACTCGGAGCTGAACGATCCTGAAGATCAAAGGCAGCGGCTTAAGGAGCAAGAGGCTAAGCGAGATAAGGATGATGAGGCCCACCCTATGGATGAGGACTTCCTTCACGCCATCGACACGGGGATGCCTCCCACGGGCGGCGTGGGCCTAGGGATTGAGCGCATCGTTATGATTCTGCTAGATCAGAACAGCATTCGCGATGTGATTTTGTTTCCGACAATGAAACCACCAAAGGACACCTGATGGTTCGATGGCTCTTTACTGTCCTTGTCTTGGGGCTGGCCGGTTGCGCAGTTCAACCCACCAAAATGGTTGACGGGGAAAACTTCTCCGCTCACCGAGTGCAGTGGCCCCAAGTGTTTCAGGCGCAGTGGAACCCTTCAGAAAATTTCCTGCTGTTAGATGTTCGTCCGACCTTTGAAGTGACCATGACGCGTCTTCAGCGCTCTCAAACCCTGAGGCTTGAGGATTATCCGCTGCCGGATTTGCGCTCTCCAGAGTTTGAGGCTGAGCTTGGAACCCTAGCTCGCCGGCTGGCCCTCAAGGGCATAGAGCCGAAGCGCAAAACCTGGATCGTCGGCACAGGCCTTCAAGGAGATGCCGAAGAGTTTTATTTCGTTTGGCTCCTTAAGATGATGGGAGTTGAAAATGTAGCAGCGGTGAGCTTTTCGCAAATCAAGTGGCCTGTGACGACCTTGCAAGAATCTGCGGTTCACAACGCACTTCCGTGGACGCCCGGTTGGGATACAGCCGTGGTGGAACTCTCTACGGGCAGAAACGCCCCTTACCGCGGCTTCAGAGCTCAGACCGACCTTCTGATTTGGGCGCAGAACAAACCTGCCGATGCCCTTAAGCCCAACCAGCTCAAAGCTTTTAAAAATTCCAAACAAGTCCTCTGGAACAGTCTGTACGATGAAAATCTTAAGACCCTCTCCTCTCACATAAAAGAAGAGTTTAAGGACGCGAAGCAGGGATCCATTTGGATTTCTGGAGCGCGTTTGCCTGAGATCTTTGCTGTCTTTTTAGCGCTCTCATCAGAGGGCTACAGTAACGTCAAGATCGTGCTGCCTGAAGATATTAAGCCCTGGCTTTAACCTTAGGCCTTCTGGCGCTGAACGCCCTCTAACTGAAAAAGCACACTGTTCATGGCTTTGAGAAGATCTGGGTCGTACTTAGCACCTAATTTATCCGTGATAAAAGCTAAGGCTTCTTTTGGAGATAGGGGTGTGTTGTAGGATCTTTGGGTGGTTAGCGCATCAAAGGTGTCCGTCAGAGCGATGATACGGGCCATGGGGTGAATTTCCTCCCCTTGAAGGCCTTGGGGATAGCCATTACCCAAAAAGTTTTCGTGATGCTCAAAGCAGCAGGCTTTCATGGCCTCACTGGTGTCGTACTGACTTAGGATTTGAAGACCGAAGGTGGGGTGCTTTTGCATCTGGGCCCACTCGATCTCATCGAGCGCGCCGTTTTTGCATATGATGTTGACGTCCACTTCGCGCTTGCCGATGTCGTGAAAAAGCGCACCGCGCCCCAGCTCTTTTAAATCCTCATCGGAGTAGCCCACGGCTCTTCCAAGCCCCAGTGAGTAAACGCTCACATCAAGGGAGTGGTTGAAGGTGTAAAAGTCGTGAGTTGAAAGGCCTATAAGGTGAGCTGCACCATGGGGGTTGTCATCGATAAAGGAGACAAAATCAGCGATCAGATCTTTGGAGTCATCTAAGGCATTTTCAATGTTGGGGTTTTCAAAGATTTCCTCTACTAACGCTAGCGCACTCTCTCTAAGAATTTCAGCCTTCTCGGTCAGAGACCACTCATCTTCCATAAGAGTTTCGTGGATAAATTTTTTGTAGGCACCGCGTTTGTCCGAGGAGATGTAGAAGACGTCAGCTTGGTCGAGCTTTTTTATTTTCTCAGAGCCGAGGCGTTCACCCTCTCGCAGATAGAGAACCTGCTTTCCGCCAATGTGAACATACAGGTCAAAAGGAATTGGTTTTTCCGCAAGGAGACTGCCCATGCGGATCTTAAAAAAACTCACTGGTTCCATGCAGGTTCAGTGTGCCACAGATAAATTGACTCTCCAATGAAAGGCCATTAAAGCCTAGACTATGTCACTACGCCTGGAGACACCTCTGCAGTACCTCAAGGGGGTTGG
>CAYRIE010000138.1:0-4780 GCA_964424215.1 uncultured Pseudobdellovibrionaceae bacterium | reverse complement strand
AAAGGTCAAATATGTTGGCAAGGGAAAACTTACAGCACCTTACAGGCCCTAACGCGCTGTCAAAATCCCGACTTTTCCCCGGCCAGAGGCTAGGAGTCGGTCGAAGAATTAGAGGAAGTGTTCTTGGGAATCTCGGATCGGATTTCTCTTACGTCCACGGCTTCCACTTCAATCACATCATCGAAGTCTCGCGCTGGTGGCGGCTCAGCGCCTGAGCTATGGCCCCGGCTAGCTGTGTAGAAACCACCCCAGCTGCCCATGTTTCCGACTCGCACCCACATCCGTTGGCTTCTCGCCCAGCTCCTGGCCATCCAAGCTGTCATCAAGTAACGAGACGGCGGAAGAATTAAAAGTAGGCCGAAAAAATCACTCAGCACGCCCGGCAATATCAAAAGAAAGCCGCCAAGCAAAAAGCAAAAGGTCTTCAGAACCTGAAGGGCCGGCGACTTTCCCTGATTCACGGCCTGCTTCAAGCGGGCCAAAGATCCAAAGCCCGCACTCCTTATTAAGAAGGCACCCAAAACGCCAGAGACCAAAACCTCAAGTAGGTTTCCCGACCAGCCCCAAACTTCAGCTAGCATCAACCACAGCAGAAGCTCCGTCAGGGGGTAAACAAACAATAATAGAAGTGGCATATTATTTTGGCTCCTTAAGCGTCGCCATCATAGGGCAGTGATCGGACCCCTCGTGTTGATCTAAGATTTCAACGGACTCCACCTGGCTTATGAGGTTCTCAGAGACGCAGATCAGATCAATGCGCCAACCCTTGTTCATCACCCGGGCTCGGTCCCGATAGGACCACCATGTGTATTTCTGAGGTAGGTCGGGGTAAAAGTGCCGAAAAACATCCACCATTCCAACCGCTAAAAAATCTTTGAACCACTTGCGCTCTTCAGGCAAAAAACCGCTGACGTGGCTTAAGTTGATTGGATCGTGAACGTCGATTTCATCGGGCGCGACATTATAATCGCCCACAACGATGATCTTTCGACCCTCTGCAATCAACGGCCTCAGGTGATCGTTCAGGTGGTACAAAAATCTCTGCTTGTAATGATGCCGCTCCGGTGATGATGAGCCGTTGGGAAAGTAGATGTTATAGATAGTGATGTCGTCCAACTCAGTGACGATGTACCTACCCTCACAGTCAAAGAGCGGCTCACCTAACCCGAACAAAACTTCATCCGCCGCAGCTTTAGAGTAGGTGACAACTCCGGAATAGCCCGCTCGCTCCGCTGAGGAGAAGTACGCCCAGCGGCCCTCCGGCCGAACCCATCTTTCGTCAAGTTGGGCGGGATGAGCCTTTGTTTCCTGCAAACAAAGGACGTCAGGGTCGTGTTCTTGAATGAGGGCTGTCAACGAACCCTTTGTGTCCACAGCCCTGAGGCCGTTAACATTCCATGTGATGAGCTTCATTTGGGCTCTCCGGGTTGAGCTCTTATACCCATAAAAGGTGGGGGGCGCAAACCGGGTGTTGTCGCCACAACTGATCTGTGGCACAAAAGACGGAAATCAACAGATGCTGGGAGGGCTCTTATGATCAATATCGGACAGCCAGCTCCACTTTTTTCAGTCGATGCTTTGCTTCCTGATGGGGGATTTGGGCGCATAAGCCTCGAAGACTTTAAAGGAAAATGGGTAACGCTTTTCTTTTACCCGCTGGATTTCACTTTTGTGTGCCCCACTGAAATTCTTCAGTTTCATCAGCTTCACTCCAAGTTTGAAGCCGAAGGCTCAGCACTTTTCGGCTGCAGCGTGGATTCGGTTCACTCTCACCGCAGATGGGTTAAAGACGACCTGGGCGGAGAGCTGGCCTTTCCCCTTCTGGGTGACATGACCCACTCCATGGCCAAAGACTACGAGGTCTTGATGGCTGACAAGGGCTTTGCCACACGCGGCACCTTTATCATCGATCCCGAAGGGCGAATTCAGTACGCCTGCCTTCACAACTCCCAGGTGGGCCGGGATGCGCATGAGATTTTACGTGTTCTGCAGGCGCTTAAGTCGGGCGAACTGTGCGGTGCCGGCTGGAAACTAGGCGACTCTCACGTGAACCCGTCCTAAGATGGGCACATGAGTTTTTTTGAAGAGTTCCGAAGCACACTGGCTCAGTCCTACCCAAGTACGTTTAAAAAGTTTGGTGAGCTCGCACCGCTGTCACCCCAGATGGTATCACCTTACGTGGTTGAGCTGCCCGCAGGCATCAAAGATACGATCACCGAAGCCATCTCTGCTTTCTGGAGCTACACTCAGCAGCGGAGGGCAGATGTTGATCTTTCGCGCCGTGAGCTTGGAGTTTGTTCAAGTTTTGATTTTCACGTGCGGGACGGCCAGGCCAAGCTGATCGAGGTGAACACCAATGCCTCCTTATCTCTGATCTTTTCCGCACTCGAATCTCATCACGGCTTCGGCACCCCACCTCTGGATGAGTTCGTCGCACCATTTCTAAATGAGCATAGGCTCCAGCAGGATCAAGAAGACCCAGCGATCGCCGTGGTCGATCAGAACGTAGCTGAACAAAAAATGCGCCTCGAATTTTATCTCTACCAAGAGCTCTTTGAACGGGCGGGGTTGAGAGCTGAGGTGTTAGATCTTTCTGAGCTTAAATGGGACGAAAGCTCACAAAAGCTCATCTCCGAACAGAAGGAAGAGTTCAACTTCGTTTACAACCGGCACACGGACTTTTATTTTGAAAAGCCAGAAAGTTCAGCTCTTTTAGCTGCCTATCAGAGCGGCCAGGTCACCATCAGCCCCAATCCCTCCAATTATGAAAGGATCGCACACAAGAAGATCCTTTGTGAACTCACTGGCCAGCTGGATCAGAACTCGGTGCCTCTGAAGCCAGAGCAGATCGCGGCACTAAAAAAAGTTCTGCTCCCCACCTATTGGGCTAAGGAGATAGACCCTCAGGAGCTCTGGAGCCGGCGCAAAGAGTTCTTTTTTAAGCCTGCAGCGTCTTTTGGCTCTAAGGGGGTGTATCGCGGCCGCTCGATCTCGCAAAAGGTCTTTCAGTCTATTTTAAGCGGCACTTACTTAGCTCAAGATATCTTTGCTCCTGGCACCATCCCCACAGACTCCGGCGAGATGAAGTTTGATGTTCGCGCCATAACCTACGGGCCTGAGCTGCAGATCACGGGCGCACGGCTTTACACAGGTCAGCTCACCAACTTTAGAACCTTAGGAGGCGGTGCTGCCGCCATCCGTTGGCTCAAGTAGGCCTAGGTCCAAAATTTCCTAAATCCACACCTTGGCCTCGGATTCACAAAGCTTAATCATTAAACTGCAGGCGCTGAGACCCGATAAACTGACAGGGAGATGTATTGATGTGAGTAAGCCCCTGCTGAGCCCAAAGTCCAAGCCCAAGATCGACGATGCCTACAGCGGCTTTCATCGGATCGACGGGACTCACCCCTTTAGAAGCAGAGTTCCAGAATCTGTTCTTGAGTACCCTGTTCAAGAGCTGCCCGCCGGCAAGGTGGCCTACTTTAATTTTAGACTCGCCAAAGAGATGGGACTGCTGAACAAAAACCACCCCCACAAACTCAACAAATCTCTAGAGGCGACCCTTTTAAAAACCTTCGCCATAAGAATCTACAACGAATTCGATCAGCACAGCGGCGCTCGGCCCCTGGGACCGTTCAAAGAGAACACCTATATGGCCACGCGCTACCTTCAGCTTCAACATAAAAGCAAAAGCGGACGCACTTCGGGAGATGGTCGAAGTATCTGGAACGGCGTTCACCGCTGCGGTGGACGAACCTGGGATATCAGCAGCCGCGGAACAGGCGTCACCCGTCTTTCCCCCGGCGCCGTAGAGGCCAGCAAGGATCTTCAAACCGGATCTACGGAGTTTGGCTACGGCTGTGGTTTGGCGGAAAGGGATGAGCTTCTCTCCTCTACCATCATGTCGGAAATCCTTCACTCGCGCGGCTACCGTACAGAGCGCATGCTCTGTTTTATCGATCTAGGAGAGGGGCTGGGAATTGGTGTGCGCGCAGCTGAGAACCTGATCCGTCCTGCGCACCTGTTTTTGCATCTGAAGCAAAAAAATCACAATGCCTTGAAGCGCAGCTGCGAATACCTAATAGAGCGGCAAGTGAGCAACGGCCACTGGAGCCCTGAAACAAGCGAGCCGCGCCGTTTTCTCAAGCAGATTGCCACCGAATTTGCCGCCTTCAGCGCTCGGCTAGAGTTCCACTGCATCTTTTTATGGATGGACTGGGATGGCGATAACCTCTTAGCTCATGCTGGTATCATAGATTACGGCAGCATCCGACAGTTTGGCCTGCGCCATGAGCACTACCGCTATGATGACGTTCAAAGATTTTCCACCAGCCTGTCAGAGCAAAAACATAAAGCACGGCAGACCGTGCAGACCTTTGCTCAGCTCGTAGATTTTTGGCAGACCGGGCGTAAAAAGCCTCACCGCCAATTCAAAAACTCTCAAGCCCTAAAGACCTTTGATGCGGCCTTTGAAGCCACCCTCTTAGAAGAGTTCAAAAAGCTCTGGGGGGTCAAAGAAGAAGACGGAGGCGCTACGAAGGCCACCAAATTGGCCCTAGGAGCCCTGTTTCGCATTGAAAAGCTCCATAGCACTTTCAAACTAAAAAAACTTCCCGACGGAGTGAACCGGCCAGCGCTTTACAGCCGCAGAAAGCTGCTCAGAGCTTGGGCCGAAGCCCATGAAGCCGGTGAAGCTCCAAGCGCTGAAGAGCTTCACCAAGCCAGTCTGGCCAGCACAGCTTGGGGCAAAGACCGCAGGCTCACCCGAGCCCGCCGCAGG
>CAYRIE010000137.1:0-4808 GCA_964424215.1 uncultured Pseudobdellovibrionaceae bacterium | reverse complement strand
GCTCACCCAGCACATTGGCTCCCAGATGCTTGACCTTCAGGCTTTTGAAGAGGCGGTGGCCAAAGTTGTGCGCATTTTTGAAGAGCTGAAGGCCAAAGGTTATAAGCTTGAGTCGGTAGATTTAGGCGGCGGTGTGGGAATTGATTATGCCACAGACAACGAAGAGCACGAAAAAGCTCTCCTTCAGCAATATGGAAGATTGGCCGCTCAGACCGCTGAAAAACTTGGCTGCGAAGTGCTGCTGGAGCCGGGTAGATCCCTTGCCGCCCGGGCCGGCGCGCTGATTTGCCAGGTAGAGTACATCAAGGAAACCGATGCTAAGAACTTTGCCATCGTCAACACGGGCATGCACCACCTGCTTCGCCCCGCCCTTTACCAGGCGCACCACCGCATCCTACCTTTAAAACTGAAGGACTCCCCTAGCCTGAAAGTCTACGATGTCGTGGGGCCGATCTGTGAGTCCTCAGACTTTTTGGGACGAGATCGCCCTTTTCACAGCTTGCAGCAGGGTGATCTTCTGGCTATCGCCGATTGCGGCGCCTATGGCATGTCCATGGCCAGCACCTACAACTTGCACGAGCTGCCACCTGAGTACGTCGTGCTCGGCGGACAACTGCTCAAATAGCCAGTGCGCTTTTCCCTTGGACACATCCTTCTTGAGACGGTAGCTTTTTAGATGCCCTAAAAAGGAGGACCTAAAGATGAGTTCAGAATGGCTAAACAAGTACCCTAGTGGCGTGGCCACCGAAGTTGAACTCAACACCTACTCTTCGGCGCTCGACATTCTCAACCAAGCGGTCCTTAAGTACAAAGCCCGGCCAGCTTATACCAACATGGGCGCTACCTTTTCCTTTGAGGAAATCGATAGGCTGTCGCGCCATTTTGCAGCCTTTCTTCAGCAAAAGCTCCACCTCAAAAAAGGGGACCGTATTGCGCTGCAAATGCCCAACCTGCTTCAGTACCCCATTGCTCTTTTTGGAGCTTTAAGAGCGGGCCTAGTGGTTGTTAACACCAACCCCCTGTACACGGCCAAAGAAATGGCTCACCAGTTTAAAGACTCCGGGGCCAAAGCCATCGTTATTGCAGCCATGTCAGCTCACCACCTGGCTAAAATCATTGGTGAAACTCAGATCGAACACGTGATCGTAACAGAAGTGGGCGATATGCTGGGATTTCCCAAAAAGTACATCGTCAATGCCGCAGTAAAGTACATCAAAAAGATGGTGCCACGTTACGATCTATCTGGCTCTTATAGCTTCAATGACGCTTTAGAGACGGGCGCAGCTCTTACCCTAGAGCCTCAGGAAATTGGTCACGATGACATTGCCTTTCTTCAGTACACCGGGGGCACAACGGGAGTGTCTAAGGGCGCTGTCCTCACTCACAGAAATGTCGTCGCCAACATGCTCCAGATCTTTGAGTGGATGAAGCCCGTTTGCAAAGAGGGTGAGGAGATCATCATCACTCCCCTGCCGCTCTACCATATCTTCTCTCTCACGGTGAACTGCATGGCCTTTATGGCCTTCGGCGCCCACAACATTCTGATCACCAACCCGCGAGACCTTAAAGCCTTTCTGGGTGAGCTGAAGCGCTGGAAGTTTACGGTGCAGACGGGATTGAACACCCTCTTTACGGCCATGCTCAATCACCCGATGATCAGTGAAGTGGACTTTTCAAGCTGCAAGCTTGTGGTTGCAGGCGGTATGGCACTGCAAAAGCCCGTTGCGGAACGCTGGATGAGAGTCACAGGCTCCAAAGTGATCGAAGGTTATGGGCTGACCGAAACCTCTCCTGTGGTTTCCTGTAACCCCGTGGACGGCACAGATCAGCTGGGCACGATTGGACTGCCCCTGCCCTCCACTGAAGTTAAGCTCATCAAGGAAGATGGGGAGCTTGCCGCTCCTGGGGAGCCGGGTGAGCTGTGGGTGAAAGGTCCTCAGGTGATGCGTGAGTACTGGAATCAGCCAGATGAAACTCGCGCCGTCCTGACCGATGATGGCTGGTTTAAAACGGGGGATATCGCCTGCTGGAACGAGGAGAGCTTTCTGTCCATTGTGGACCGAAAAAAAGACATGATTCTGGTTTCAGGCTTTAACGTTTATCCAAACGAAGTGGAGAGCGCGCTTTCCACTCACCCCAACATCATCGAGGCGGCCGCCCTTGGGGTCCCCGATGAAAAGTCAGGCGAGGTGGTCAAAGCTTTTGTGGTCACCAAAGGACCGATGACGGCTGAAGAGGTGATCGCCCACGCCAAAGAGTCTCTTACCGGCTACAAGGTCCCAAAGTTTGTGGAGTTTAGAAAAGAGCTTCCCAAAACGAACGTTGGCAAAATACTTCGGCGGGCCTTAAGAGAGAGTCCCCCATCTTAAATGTCCTTAAAGCAGCTCCTAAAGCGGGTCATCAGAAGTCCTACTGACCTGTGATGAAACCAAATAATTTGTCTAATGGCTCCCATAAGGCGATATTTGGTCAAGTCAACAGCAGCACGAAGCTGCAAGGAGCCTTAGCACATGAAAGAACTCGTTTTTGCCATTGTTTTCCTGACTCTGTTTTTCACTTCAGTGGCTTCAGATCTTTCCAGCATCCGTGCGCCCCAGGCGACGGCCACCCCGCTTGTTGCAATGCAGTAGAGCCGTCCATGCGGGGCGTCAGCCCCTATTTCCGGGAGCTTCCAAAATAAGCTCCCCTTTTTTTGCCTAAAAACAGACCTTTAAAGACTTTTCAGCCAAGAGGAGAGCGCCAGCACCATTTGCCCCCTGCCGCCCGCTTCGGCGTAAGCCCCTTCGCTCTTATCCTGCCAGCCATAAATATCCACATGGACCCAGGGAGTTGAGCCCACAAATTTCTCTAGGAACAGGGCTGCTGTCACAGCGCCGCCAAATCCACTGGTGCAGTTGACCATGTCGGCCACAGGGGATTTGAGCCCCTGCGCCATAGGACCGTAAAGAGGCATCTGCCAGCAAAGATCACCGCGCAAAAATCCGTGGGTGGTGATCTGCTGGGCCAGCTCATCCTGATTGGAAAATAAGCCCGCAATTTCTGAACCCAGGCCCACCTTGATGGCTCCCGTAAGAGTTGCCACATCCACAATCGCCCTGGGCTGGCTCCCTTTGGCTACATCAAGAGCGTCGGCCAGCACCAGCCGGCCCTCAGCGTCGGTGTTGTCGATCTCCACAGTCAGCCCGCTGCGAGCCGTTAAAATGTCACTGGGTCGAAATGATGTGCCGCTGATGGAATTTTCCGCAAGCGCCAAATAAAAATCGCATGGGGTTTTGATTCTGGCAGCGGCCACCCACCAAGCCAGGGCCGTTAGAGAGGCAGCTCCTCCCATATCCTTTTTCATAAGGCGCATGCCTTTATCGGGCTTGATGTTAAGTCCGCCGCTATCAAAGGTAATCCCTTTCCCTACAAAAGCCACGGGCTTCACCCCTTGGGCGCCTGTTGGGCGATAAGTTACCTTCATCAAGGCTGGCGCCGTAGCCGATGCCTGCCCCACGGCCAGATGCAGATTCATTCCTTCTTTTTTAAGGCGGGCTTCATCCCACACCTCAACCTTAAGCCCCGGCGCCCTAAGAATTTTTTGGACCTCCTTAGGGAAGCTCTTAGGATTTAATAGATTCGGAGGAGTGTTGATCAAGTGGCGCGAAAGGTTCACCGCCTGCCCCAGCCGCTGCCCCTCTTCCATCCAGCCCGTTAACGCTTTACCAGCATCTGAAAGATCTCTGAGTTGAAAGGCTGGCCGAGACTTACCACCTAGAACTCTCTTGTAGCGGTACGAGCCAATCTCCAGGCCGCAGGCCGCAGCTTCGATCTCCTCCTCTTTCATGCCAAGAGCCGTAAGGGTAACGCCGCCGCCCTCTGAAAGCTTAGAGGCAGCCAGACCTGAGAGTTCCACCCAGGCGGCAAAAACAGACCTCCCAATCAAGCTTTGGGGCCCAGAGCCTTTGCGGTCCACTTTGGAGGGCTTAAGGATAAGCACCTGCCCAGATGGGGTGCTAAAAGCTTGAAGCTCCTGGCCATTTTTTTCCCACTGAGTGAGCTGCCAGGGCTCTAAAAATGGCTTGAGCTCTTTGCTGGCCTTTGAGCTTGATACCTTGTGCCCTATCCAGAGGATCTGCGTGGAGGCCTTTCCATCAGCTTTTTTAGTGAGCTTTACGGGGGCTAAGGGGGTGCCAACTTGAAACTGAAAGCAATCCATGGGGGCCTCTTTGGGTAAGGGATGGGTCTAATTAGAATTATCAGGGCGGCCCAGCTCCCACAAGGGTCAACTCTCCGCATGCAGGTCCCGGCATTAAGAGTTCGTTAAAGAGCGGCTCAAAATGAGAATGGGCGCCCGGAGATAGTCTACTCCCCTAAACTTTTAAACGGATCAGCACGATAAGAGACTAGGTTTGGAGTTAGTGCCTAAACTGCAGTTGAAATTGGGGAGAGCAACTTTAAACTTAATTTGAAACCGTTTACGTACGTAATTGAAGGAGGATCGTATGATGAGTTTAATGAGAAGAGTTCGAGTGGGGGGCGAAAGAGGCTTCTCTCTCATCGAACTCATGATTGTTGTGGCTATTATCGGAATTCTAGCCACTATTGCACTCCCCAACTTCCAGAAGTTCCAAAGAAGAGCAAGACAGTCTGAAGCTAAAGGAATGCTCTCGGGTATTTACACAGCTCAAAAATCCTTTGCTGCTGAATGGGAAGGTTACTCGGGCGACCTGGGTGCGATCGGCTATGCCCCTGAAGGCCAGATCCGCTACGACGCTTCATCAGGAGGAGCTTCATACCCTACCGCCTACCCTATGGCCGCAGCACGC
>CAYRIE010000136.1:0-4823 GCA_964424215.1 uncultured Pseudobdellovibrionaceae bacterium | reverse complement strand
GAACCACGCCCGACCCGACCTACGCCTCCATTAGCAGCGGCGAGAGTGGGCACCGGGAAGTGGTGCGCATAGCCTTTGATCCAAAGAAGATCCGTGTGGATCAACTTTTAGATATTTTTTGGCGACAAATTGATCCCGAAGATGAAGGAGGTCAATTTGCGGACCGCGGCAGTCAGTACCGCACCGCTATCTATTACAATAGCCCCGCCCAAAAGCAGGCGGCTGAGGCTTCAAGAAAAAGGCTTTTAGAAACTCAAAAATTTCAGCAGGTGGTCACTGAAATCCTGCCCGCTGGCCCCTTTTACCAAGCCGAAGAAGAGCACCAAAACTACCCGCAAAAAAATCCTATTCCCTACGAGCGCTACAAGGAGGGATCTGGCAGGGGGCCTTTTCTGCGCAAGACCTGGGAAAAGGGCTCCTAGGGAAAGCGACCATTGTCCAAAATTGAGACGCCTGGGTGTTTCTATTTAAGGCAGGAGCCCTAGGTGTGGCAAACTAAGAGGATGGATATCCTTTTCCGCTCTCCCCGGCCCGTGCTTTGCGCCCTGTTACTGATGTTCACCGCTTCCTGCGGGTTGAACCAGACTCCAGAGCGCGGACTGGCCAGTGAGGCTGGGGCCGTTCCAGTGGAAGCGGTCAGCTTGGACTCCAAAGCTACCTACGATTTGGCGAGCGTTCACCGCTCCCTTCCGCTCAAATCCGGCGGCGGGGATCAGCTTCTGGGCGGCTTTTTAGCTGCCAGTGCAGAAGATGTTCTTAAGTCAGAAAACCTAGAAGAGGTCATCGGAAGAAATGCCGACAGGGCCTGCGTTTATTTGGGGCAGGTGCACGGGCGCAGCCACAAGCACGCTGTGAACTTTGAAACAAGCGGCCTCATAGGGCCCATGATTTCACCCGTAGATGGGCAGGTCAGCCAGCAACGGGCGGTCCCGCTCTCTCAGCATGAAACCCTATCCCGATTTTGTAAGAAGGCCTCTCTGTCGGATTCCAAAGCCCTCAGCGCCTACCGCTCCAAATGCCTGGTGACCCAAAGCATGGAAGTGATGCCCGTTCACTTTACAGCCCTTGAATGCGACAACATTATTAAGGGTCAGCCTACGGGACCTGCTCAAATGGCACCCCAGAGGTCGGAACCTGGTCCCGGACACAGAGCTATCCGTTAAGATAGGGCGAAGCAGAGACTACCTTCTGAGAGATGGTTCCAAAGATATTCCTGCCGGCCTCATCCTTCACCTCAATTTTGATAGTATCGCCCACCTTCATAAAAGGCGTGCGTATCTCTCCTTCGTTGATCTTCTCAAGCATTCTCTTTTCGGCCAGACAACTTGAGCCCATGCTGGGATCTTCGTTAGAGACGGTTCCGCTGCCGATGATGGTCCCCGCCGCAAGATTTCGGGTCTTAGCAGCATGAGCAATCAACTGTCCAAAGTGAAAGTGCATTTCCTTACCGTTGGCCTTCCCGAAAAACTCACCATTGTACTCCACACTTAGGGGAAGGTGCATGCGACCTTCTACCCAGGCCTCACCCAACTCATCGGGCGTCACCGCAAAGGGGCCAAAGGCTGAGGATGGCTTAGAGACTAAAAAGCCAAATCCTTGGGCGAGCTCATCGGGGATGAGCCCCCTGAGGGACACATCGTTTACGATCATGATCAGTAGGATCTTCTCAAGCGCCTTTTCCGGGCTGATGCCCATGGGGACATCACCCGTGACCACGGCCACCTCACCCTCAAAATCTGTTCCATGGGCGAAATCCAGCTGCGGTATGTTCTCGGTCGGAGTTAAAAAGTTATCGCTGCCTCCTTGGTACATCAAGGGCACATCAAAGAGGGTCTTAGGCAGTTCAGCGTTGCGGGCTTTTCTTACAAGTTTGACGTGTTGTAAAAAGGCAGAGCCATCGGCCCACTGAAAGGATCTGGGCAAGGGAGAGTGCAGCTCATCTGGCCTCACGGGCTCAGCGTCTGAGAGCTGGCCCTCACTCAGGCTTTGATAGACCATCTCCAGCAGGGGCTTGGTTCTAGACCAATTTTCCACAGCCTCGCGCAGTGAGGGCGCAATGTCCTTAGCTCTAACAAAAGTTTTATTGTCTCTGCTAACGACGATCAGTTCGCCGTCACGGTGATTTCCCTTTAGGGTGGCAAGCTTCATGGTCTCTGTCCTCCTCGGGGTGTTACATAGCCAAGACACTAGTTATTTTTCATGTTAGAGTCCACCCCTAAGGAGTGATCATATGGCTGAATCCTTAACCCTCTATAATTATTTTCGTAGCTCATGCTCTTACCGTGTTCGGATTGCACTGGAGCTAAAAAAAATTCCCTACAAGTATCTGCCCATTCACTTGCTCAAAGATGGTGGTGAGCAGCACTCCGTGGACTATCTGAAAGTGAATCCCCTAAGCCTTGTGCCTACCCTGCAAGAGGGCCCCTTCACACTGACACAGTCCTTAGTGATTCTTGAATATCTGGACGAAAAGTTCACCCAGTCTCCACAGCTCTTTCCCCGCGAGGGTGAAGCCAGGTACCGTGTCAAAGAGCTTTGCGAAATCGTTAACAGCTCCATACAGCCACTGAGCAACCTGAGCGTCCTGCAGGCTCTGGAGGAGAAGTTCGGCGCAAGTTCCGAGCAAAAGTCAGAATGGATTGCCAGCTGGGTGCATAAAGGCTTTAGGGCTTATGAAGACCTGATCCAAAAAACCCACGGCAGATACTCCGTAGGGGATGAGATCACAGCAGCTGATATTTGCCTTGTGCCGCAGGTCTTCTCTGCCGAAAGGTTTGGCGTATCTATGGTGGATTATCCGCTGATCTCTAAAATCAATACTCTTTGTCTTGAGAGTTCAGCTGTAGAGAAAGCTCACCCCAAAAATCAGGTGGATGCGTCCTGACGCCAGCCCCAATAGGCAATTTCAAGGGTCGTACGGAATAAAAGTAGCGCCACAGCCAGATGCACAATAGTGATCCACACGGGGATGAGCAGCTTGAGGCTCGCAACGCCCACTCCGATCTGAAGCACCACAAGGCCAAAGAAAACACCAAATAGACGTTTTAGGCGCGGGGTGAGCGTAGCTCCCCAGCCCCTGCCTCTGCTAGCGAGCAGGAACATAAGGCTCACAGTAAATACCGTATAGGCTCCGAGCCGGTGAATAACCTGAAGCCCGATCTGTCCTTGAAGAGTGGGAATCCACTGCCCCAGACACTTGGGAAAATCAAGGCAGACCTTGCCCGCGTAACTTGCGGCAACAGCCCCCCCCAGAAGAAGCTGCGCCATCACAAACACCACCGGCACCAGCAGAATCCATCGCACACGGCCGGAGCGGCTCCACCATCCCTGCTCGTGCTCATGGATTCGCTCCTTCATTAAGTAAAGGAGGCCTAAATAGATGGTGGCCAGCGCCAAATGAGTGGTGACAATTCCTGCTGCTAAAAGCTTAAGGACCGTAAGCCCACCCATAATGACCTGTGAAAAGAGGATAAGGAGTCCTAAAAGCCCAAGGAACTTAAGAGTCCCATCTTCTGAGTACTTTCGGTAAATCCTCACTAAGAAGATCACGTAAAGGATAAAGACAACGCCCGCCACCACCCGGTGGATGAATTCAAGCCAGACTTTCAAATGCAGATCAGGAATCACTTGCCCGAAGCAGAGGGGCCAGTCAGGACAGGCCAGGCCTGCATCTTGGGCTCGAACTCCAGCTCCGAGGAGCATAAGATCAAACACCAAAAAGATCAGAAACCCCGCAAAGGCCGCCATCTTTTGATGTTGGTTCATAGATTAAATTCCAAATTTAGTTACGTGCCAGCGATCGAGCACCGGCACAACAAGGAACACCAGGATGCTCACAGTAGTCCACAGGAAGAACGGTAGCCACCGCTCTCCCCTCTGGCGGTAAAACTTCCCAAACTCCCAAAGCACTTTGAAAGCAAGCGGCCAGACAAAAAGCAGGTAGCCGTAGCCGGCCGGAGCGACCCATGGTGAGATGATGGCCAGTCCCACATAAGCGAAGGTGTACAGCCCGATGATAAAAAGAGCCTTGTCGCTGGAAAGCTTAGTGGGCATCACCGGAAAGCCGGCCTTCCTGTAGTCTTCTTTGTATTTTACGGCCAGACTCCAATAGTGCGGCATCTGCCATAAAAACATCAGCACAAAACCGTAGATGATTTCGGATCTGAAGAACTCTGTGGAAACCGCACCGTAACCGATAAGAACAGGCATAGCCCCAGGAATGGCTCCTGGTACGGCGCCAAAAACCCACCGCGGCTTCCAGATGAGTGTGTAGAGCACGTTGTACATAAACACTGTGGCCAGCTGAAGCAGGAACACGACCGGGTTAAACCAAAAGGAAAGAGCCAGGCCGCCACCGAGCAAAAGGCCGGCAATCCATAGGGCCTTTTTTTGTGACATGCGGCCGCTGGGAATCGGTCTATTTTTAGTGCGGTCCATTTTCAGGTCCAGATGGACCTCCTGGACCTGGTTGAGGGCGCAGCTGCCTGAGGAAACCATGTAAAGCGAGATCATAGTGAGCGCAAACGACCACCACGGCATGGGCTCAGAGGGAGCTAGCCCGAGCAAGAAACCAAACGCCCCGCAAAGCAGGACGAACCAGACAATGCCGGACTTAGTCAGCTCAAAGTAATCACGCATTTGCAACGTCCCTTTTCCAGAAGATTAAAAGGAGCTCTCCACGGGAATTCTAGTTGCTATGTCGATGGCGCAGAGAATGAATAAAAGAAACAAAAAGAACAGTGCTGAGCCGACCACCACTCGGTTGGCTAAGCTGTCGAACTTTAAGTGCATGAAGTAGGCCATTACAAGGTAGGCCTTCACTG
>CAYRIE010000135.1:1796-4866 GCA_964424215.1 uncultured Pseudobdellovibrionaceae bacterium | reverse complement strand
CTGTGGGTTAGCAGCATACCGCCCCTCCACCGTCAGGCTGAGCGCGCCATCGGTGTCCAAGCGGTTGTCCACGCTGGACACTCGGTGCGTCGAACTGGCGTAACATGCACCACTACCAAAACCCAAATTGGACATGGGGGAGCCGGAATCTTCAATGGCGTTCCTGGTCCAGTCCATTTTCACGTAAAGGTTCGGGCTGCTGTCTCTATTTGTGGATTCCACAAGCCTTGGCACATCGAGAGCCCGCCCGCTGGCATCACGGTTCTCCATACGGTAGTACTTAGCCTCAATGGACAATAAGGTCTCAAAGTCGGTGGGGTTGTTCGCACCCGTCTGCATAGTCGCATCAGTTCGATAAGCCTCGACGCGGTCCTCAAGAAATCTGAACTTCACGATGTTGATGGGTCCGGTCATAGTCGTAAACAGTCCAGGGGCTGTGTTGGGCACATCCTGGAGCATTCGGCGAATCAAAAACTCACCTTCACGAAGGTCAGCCACTTTAAAGTAAAGTCTCGGATCCAAAGTGCTGGAATTGGCGCGAGTTACCTCTTGAGGAACTGGGTTTCTGGCAATGCGAACAAGGCCAGCAGCGCTTCCGGGGGTGGCTGGCTGAAATGTTAAGTAGGTGCTGTAGGACCCGACCTGGTCACTCAAAAGACCGTTCGGAGTCAATTTTGCCTGAACGTGCTCAACAGGTACTCTTGTCATGGCATAATGAATACAGGTATCGCCTTCACCCACCTGGACCAAGCCAGCTGTCTCTTCGGTACAAGCAGTGATGCGATCCGAAGGAGATCCAAGCCGGAAAGCTTCGCGGTCCTGTTCATCCACGCCGCCTGAATTTAAAGTCGTGATGTTATAAAGGTAAAGATAGTTCCCCTGGACCGAGCCAAACAGCGGCTGATCCTCCTGAGTAGCCACACTGATCTGATAGTCGCGAGCCAGCTCAGCACCGGTCACCACCATGCCGTTGACATGGGACTCAAGAAAGACCCTCTCGCCAACACTCTGAAAGCTTCCGGGCTCCACAGTCACCAGCTTTCGAGCTGTAGGAGATTTGTTTACTTGAATATCGCTCGCATCATTCCAATGAGCCACACGGGAGAGGCGCGCAATGCTGGTCGTTTCACCTAAGCTGTTGGTGGCACTTTGAAGAACACCGTAGCTAGCTACATCATAAGAAAACAGTGGAACAAGGTACTTTCCCTCTCCGGCGCTCTCTAACAGATGATACTGAAGTGTGCTCAGGTTATCGGAAGATTCGACGATCATGTAGGTAATCAGAGATGAAGGCATGGCTTTGATCACAAGATCCAACTCCGATTTTTCCGGAGCCACGACCGTCAGGTCTCTGAACAAAAAGGCCAGTTCGGCAGGAGCGTTGTGCTCCACCACCTCAACAGCCGGTTTCTCGTACAGCGCCAAGGCGGTGTTGGGATCATTCACAACTTTGCCCGTGGTCATCTTAAGCCGCGGAGCTGCCGGATCAGAGTACTGACGAATCAGCGATAGGCTCAAGTGAGACTCTCTGAGGTCGTCCGACAAATAGTTTTCCCGCTGCTTCGTACAATGAACCAGCGACAAAGCCAGTGTGAAGACACCAACCATCTTGGCGGCTCGTGCTAAAGACAACGTGTGAGTGAACTGGAACATAGTTTCCCCTCTCAAATCGACAGGCCTAGCCTGCCATAAACAATAGAGTTTCTCTCACTCAAGAAACTAAAATCATAAACAACACCATCTAGGGCATACATAGATCCCTGGTTGGTGTGGCCAATACTTAAAGAAGCGTTGGGCGACACTTGCCAATTAAGAGACTCGGAGTGCCCAACGTATTCACGAACCGTTCCGAGGGTGGTCCAAGCTAAACCGTGGTTGCCACCCACACTCACGGTAAGTCCCCTAACAAGTGGGTACGCCAGGCGCACCCCGTGATTGAATCCCCACTCTACGTTCGGATTTCCGCTCGCAGCATGGGTGTACTCATGATTGTTGTAAGTCCCAGAAACCGAATAGGACGCGCCCAGGCGGCTTCCGCTCCAAAGGGGAGGTAGACCGATCGTGGCTGAGGGGGCTAACCCAAGACGCAGAGATTCGTTGTTAACGACCTCATGGCCTACGGGCAGCCGGAATCCCAGCCCCGGCGTAAGGCTCCAACCACCGCGCAAATTTATAGGATTGCGTGTGAATCCGAGCGATACGTTCCTAAGCTTCAATTGGTCGCGCTCTTCCAGCGCATTGGGCTGATGATCTAGAGAAAAGGACAATGAAGTGAAGTAGTCCTTCGACAGTCTCAGTCCCATACCAAAGGAGTAGGAGTAACCGCGATCCATCAGAGGATCGGGGCTCTCATAAAGTTTTTGTGAGAAGACCGAGCTGTGATTCAGCGTCAGTCCGCTGGAGCCGAACAGCCTATATCCTGAGGACGTTTGGGCCATTGACACCGTGCCTAAAGCTATATCCTGACTCGTACTTTGATCTTTTCTGGCCTGTTGAGCTCCCTTGCCACTTTTTTGGGCACTGGCTCTCTTGGCCTGAGCGGTGGCTGTGGAAGGGGCCGAGCTTCTATCAGCTCCCCGAGAGGCCGCCATGGTGCTCAAAGCAAACAGCATCACCAGGGCAAAGGCCGGCCCTTGACGGAGGACGCTCCGCAAAAGAAAGCTAAATTGTGGCAAGGTTGCCTTGGTGTTCATCTTCCATCCCATCTGCTTGACTCTGCACGACAATAATTTATAGAGGGCTGGAGCAACCAGGTAATAGTCCCGGCCCTGTAAAAATTCCTGTCAAATTTATAAGCGTCAGCGGCACCTCTCATAACGGCGCCTTATCTCATCCCCTAGGACTAATTCAAAAACAGTTCCAAACATTTACCCACCTCTTAACAAAGACTTAGGCTAAACCACGGCGCCATTCGGGCCCCATTCTCGGCCCTTTTAGGGGCACTTGCCGAGATTTGTCGCCTGGGCAAATGAAAGTAGTTCATACCCCCACAGCCCAAGCTTCGGGGGACTTCGGGGGGACGGAGCTGCCTTCAATAGGGGACGGAGCTGCCTTCAATAGGGGACGGAGC
>CAYRIE010000135.1:0-1696 GCA_964424215.1 uncultured Pseudobdellovibrionaceae bacterium | reverse complement strand
AGCTGCCTTCAATAGGGGACGGAGCTGCCTTCAATAGGGGACGGAGCTGCCTTCACAGGGGGACGGAGCTGCCTTCACAGGGGGACGGAGCTAAGCTATTGATTATTGCGGGGGTTCCGGCCAGAATGGCCCTACATCCAACCCTTTAGCAAAGGTCCGTCCCCTTGAAAAAGGTCCACAGCCCAACACCCCAGCACTTTCTAATCTGCACCAACCAAAAGGATCGGGGCAGCTGCTGCGCCGAAAAGGGCAGCAAAGAGCTGCTCGATGCACTTAGAAATCGCAGCAAAAAAGAGGGCTGGCGCCGTCAAATACGGGTGATTGGCTCATCCTGCTTGGGTCACTGTGAGCGGGGCATCACCTGTAGGCTTGAGCCAGATGGGATCCTGTTCACCGAAGTTAAAAGGGAGGATGAGGCCGAGCTTTTAGCCTTCCTCAAAGACCTGCTGCCGCCGGCAGCTCAAGGCTGAGATAGGTCGGCCCCGCTGGGGGCCCTAAGGGCCATCGTTTCCAATGGCCTCAACGGGACACCCCTCCATGGCCTCTATGCAAAGCTCCTCGCCGCCTTCGGAGTCGGGCTGCTTGACCACATAGGCGTGGCCATCATCCTCATCCATAGCAAAGTGATCCGGAGCCGCAATAATGCACGCATCGCACGCTATGCAGCTACGATCGACATAGTACTTTCCCTGAACGTTTTCAGGGAACTTGTCATTTGGATCGGCCATCGAGAAATCCTATCGGGGCTAGGCGAGAACACCTCGGCGAAAGCGAATGTAAGATGCGTCTGCCAAAAAGAGAAGACCGCTGAATATCCATAGGCTCGCAAACGTGTTCTTAAAAAACGGCAACCCCATGGCATAACAAGTCATAAGCCCATCCAGAGTCTTAGGGTACATTCCCGTATACGCCCAAACTCCAAAGTTTGAAATTAAGAAAAAGATCACCGCGCCCAAGCTTCCAGCCAACAAATGGGTGCCTACACCTTTTTTGGAAGCCCCTACGCCCAGGCCCACCATGATCAAAAACGGAATATAAACTAGCGCCATCCCCGGGTACATTCCCAGGAAGAAGTCCGAGGCCAGTAGAGCCGTAAACGGTATGGCGTAGGCAACCCACGTCTTCGAAATACGGGATCCTGCAAAAAAGGCGATCGCCAAAACCGGCGTAAAGTTGGGAGCTAAGGTTAAAAACCTCGCCGCCAGCGCCACCAAAATTAGGCCAATCACTACCCAAGTGTGCTTGTTGGATCCTTCCACCGTATGCTCCTCTGGTTCAGTTCTAATGGCCTTCTTAGCACTTTATAGGAAGAGAATCCAAATCTTTCATGGGGCAGGCCCTCTCGCTGAATAAGGAGTAGGACCTTTATTTTGGGCTCCTACGAAGCCGAAGGTCCACTGATGAGGCCAGCCAGGCCGCAAAGAATTCGCCTTAAAGAGTGGCGAAAGGCGCTGCTTTTCAGGTAAAAGTCATCTCCCCAAATTGGATACACCCTTCCAGCCTTCATCGGTGGCAGGCACTGGCTAAGCACGTTTAAACCGTCATTGGGACCGTGATCTGAGAGCGTACGGTGGGTGCTTAGCAGCGATGAGTGAATGGTTTCAGACTTGGGCACTCCAAACATTGAAATCACCTCAAAGGGCAGCTCCAAGGGGTAGTGCTCGGAAGTCCAGACCGGAAACTGGGTAGAGAGCTC
>CAYRIE010000134.1:0-4896 GCA_964424215.1 uncultured Pseudobdellovibrionaceae bacterium | reverse complement strand
GGGCAGCTTTCCGAAGATGAGCGGGCCCGGCTGCGCAACGAGCGTTTGGGATTTGTGTTTCAGTTTCACCATTTGCTCGCAGAGTTCACCGCCCTTGAAAATGTGGCGCTTCCCTGCCGTATTGCGGGCCACTCCAAAGGCCGAAGCGAAGTGGAGGCGCAGCGCATATTGGACCGGCTTGGCCTGAGCGCTCGGGCGGCACATTTCCCTTCAGAATTGAGCGGAGGAGAGCAGCAGCGGGTGGCCATAGCGCGCGCCCTGGTCAACCGGCCCGAAATCTTGCTGGCCGATGAGCCCACCGGCAACTTGGATTCCGACAACAGTCAGCGCCTCGGACAACTCCTTTTTGAGCTGCGGCGTGACCTAAAGCTCACCCTGGTTGTGGTCACCCATGATCAGGGCCTGGCTCAGTTTTTTTCCAACGTGCGCACTCTGCGCGACGGACAATGGGTGGACTAACGCAAGGCACATCGGCGTTGATTTTGACATGGGAGCTGTTTCGAAGTAATCTCCTGGCGTTAACGCGTACAACCCATTAGAAACACTAAGGATTTTCCAGATTTTTGGAGTGGTATCCGGATGCATTTTTCTCGTCAGTTTTGGTTGTACGCCCTCCTTCTTCTAGGAATCTCACTTCCCAGCGGCAGGGTGCTGGCTGCCAAAATCACTGAAATTCAGGTTCAAGGGCTTCAAAGGATCGAAAAAGAAGCTGTATTGGCACGTGTCCAAACGGAGGTGGGCTCAGAGTACTCCAAAGAAAAGGTGCAGCGCGACGCGCACCGTATCTTTGAGCTGGGCTTCTTTTATGACGTTCAGGCCCGCCTCACTCCCACCAGCGGTGATTACATCCTGATTTTTAGGGTGGAGGAGCGACCCTCGGTCGAGGCTTATGTTTTTGAAGGCAACAGCGAGGTCTCCAGCGATGAGCTGCGGGAGGCGAGCGGCCTTAAAGATTATGAAGTCTTCAACACCCAGAAAATCCAAGCGGGCCTTCGCAAGATGGCAGCTCTTTACGAAGAAAAGGGCTACTTTCTGACGGAAATGGACTGGGAGCAGCAGCCCGGCGAAAACGAAACTCTTTCGCGCGTGGTTTTCAAAATTCGTGAAAACGACAAAGTGAAGGTCCGGCGGATCAACTTTATTGGTAACAGCAGCCTGAGCGCCAGTGCTCTTAAAGAGGTCATGCTCACGAAAGAGGGTGGTTTTTTCAGCTTTCTTTCGGGCGGGGGCTCCTTTCGGCAAGAGGCTTTTGATCGTGACGTGCAGATGCTGAGCATTCGCTACTTCAACGAGGGTTTCGTGCAAGCCCAGATCGCGCGTCCCGAGGTTCATATCTCGCCGGACAAAAAAGGCGTGTACATCACTATTCGCGTGGAAGAGGGGCAGAAGTTCTTTGTGGGCGAGGTGGACTTCTCAGGGGACCTGATGTTCACCCGGGATGAACTCTTTGATGCTGTCAGTATCGATGAGTCCGACGTGTTCGTGTGGGAGAAGATGCAAACCGATATGAGCTCCCTGCAAGCCAAGTACGGTGATCTCGGTTATGCCTATGCCAACATCATCCCTCGCACCAACGTGCGGGAGCAGGATCTTAAGGTTGATGTCGTCTTTAGCATCGAGCGCGGCAATAAAATCTTTTTTGGGCAGATCAACGTTAAGTCCAACACCCGCACCCGAGATAAGGTGGTTCGAAGAGAGCTGCTGATCAAAGAGGGCGAGCTTTACAGTGAGACCAAGCGCAGAGAGTCGATCAATGCCGTTCAGCGGCTGGGATTTTTTGAAGAGGTGCAGTTCAACCCGAGCACGCCGCTAGACAATCCCGATGTCATGAATGTGGACATTGTCGTTAAAGAGCGCAACACCGGCAGCCTCCAAGTCGGCGCAGGATACAGCACCTATTCTCAGTTCATCTTTAACGGTCAAATTAATCAGACCAACCTGTTTGGGCGCGGGCAGAGCCTAGGGCTCAGTGTGGATTACTCAAGACTTCAGAGCCTGTTCAATCTCAACTTCACTGAGCCTTACCTGTTTGATACGGACTGGTCAGCGGGCGTGGACGCTTACAGAAGCCGCCGCATCCGTGAAGAGTTCCTGGACGACCGCTCGGGCGGAGCCGTCCGTTTGGGGCACCCTCTGTCTCGCTATCTGAGAGGGTACGTGCGGTACAAGCTGGATGAAACAGAAGTGATTCTTGATCCGGTCTGGGGCGATCCCATCCTCTTTCCCGTGGAAACGGTCAACGGTATCACTAGCTCTGTCACCCTCACTCTGGAGTACGACCGCCGCAACGACAGATTTATGCCCACCGACGGGCTGTTCACCTCCGGCTCGTTTGAGTACGCTGGTTTGGGCGGGGATCTTCAGTTCTCCAAGGGCTTTTATGCGCTCAGATATTATAAGAAGGTTTTCTGGGAGGTTATTTTCAGAAACAACCTGAACTACGGATTTGTCGCCACCTCCTCGGACCGAGATCCGCCCTTCACCGAGCTGTACCGTCTAGGTGGCCCCTACAGCCTCAGAGGCTTTCAATTTGGATCGGTGGGGCGCAGGATCTTCTCTCCCAATGTTCGCGACACCTTGCTGGCTCGTGGATACTCCCCTGAGCGCGCCAATCAGCTGGCCCACGTGGTCTTTGGCGGCCGTCAGCAGTTTTTTTACAATGCGGAGCTTGAGTTTCCTCTGATCGGTGAGGCGGGCGTTCGCGGCGTGGTCTTCTTTGATATTGGGGAGGCCGATGACGTCTTGAGATTTAACGAGTTAAGAAGTAACTTTGGTCTGGGCTTTCGCTGGTTCTCCCCCATCGGCCCTCTCAGGTTCGAATGGGGATTCCCGCTAGAGTTAAAGCCCGAGTACGGGGAGAGTCCGACAAATTTCGAGTTCTCGATTGGATCACCGTTTTAATGAAAACACGGGCCTGAGTTAGGCCTGTAAAAGAGAGAGGTTTTGTATGTTCCTTAGAAAATGGATGCTCGGTTTGGTGCTCATATTTAGTTTTGCATCCGCTCAAGCGAGTGAAACGAAAATTGGCTTCGTGAATTTGCAGGAAGCTCTTGAGGCTACATCTGCCGGCAAAAAAGCCTTAAGTGAGTTGGAAAAAGAGCTGGAGGCCAAGAAAAAAGAACTTTCAAAAAAAGACGGCGATATCCGCAAGATGAAAGAAGACATGGACAAGAAGGCTTCGCTTTGGACCGAAGAGGTTCGCGCTCGCAGAGTGGGTGAGCTTCAATCTGAAATTGAAAAGTTTCAGAATGAAGTGAACAGCAGCGAGATGGCCTTTAGAAAAAGGCAACAAGAGCTGACCCAGCCGATCCTGGAGAAGCTTGAGAAGGCTATTGCTCAGGTTGCCAAAGACCAAAAATTCAACCTCGTTCTGAACAACACAGAGGCTATCCGCACGGTGCTGTGGGACGACGGCAAGATCAACATGACAGCTGATGTCGTTAAAGCTTTTGAGAAACTTAAATGATACCTTCCGACCGTCCCGAAGGGGAAATGGACATTGAAAAGATTCAGAGCCTCCTTCCACACAGATATCCCTTTCTGCTCGTGGATCGGGTTCTGAAGATTGAGCCGGGCCCCGATCCCAGCAAGCGTCTGGGGCGTAAAGTCAGAGCTCTTAAGAACGTAACAGCCAACGAGCCTTTTTTTCCGGGACACTTCCCCTCTTGGAAGATCATGCCTGGCGTACTTCAGGTGGAGGCTCTGGCTCAGGCAGCGGCTCTGGCCAGCATTTTACCGAGCGATTCCAAATTTGATGTGGCTATCGCCTCAATTTCCAATGCCAAGTTCCGCAGGCCTGTAGTGCCTGGGGATCAACTCATCCTGACGGCTGAAATTCTCAAGGAAAAAGGGCCGATGATATCTGTTCGTGCAGTGGCTTTTGTTGATGACCACAAGGTGGCAGAGATGGAGCTGATGGCCCGAGTGTTTGTGTAGGGGGCCGTCACGTGATTCATCCCTCCAGCGTTATTTCTGCTGAAGCCCAAATTGCACCAGACGTTGAGATCGGTCCCTTTTGTGTGATCACCGGCAAGGTCCGCTTAGGAGAAGGCACTCGCCTTCAAAGCCATGTCAGCATCGGATCAAAGCACGGCACTGTTGAGGTCGGAAAGCGCAATCATTTTTTGCCGGGAGCTGTAGTAGGTAGCCCGCCCCAGGACATCAGTTTTAAAGGGGATGGCACTCAGCTCATCTTAGGCGATGACAACACCATTCGGGAATGCGCCACGATCAATGTGGGCACCGTCAAAGGTGGAGGCCTCACCCGAATCGGATCTAAGAATCTTATCATGGCCTATGTCCACGTAGCTCACGACTGTCAGTTGGGCGACCGGATTGTTATCGCCAACTCCACTCAGCTCGCAGGACATGTCATCATTGAAGATGACGTCAAGATCGGTGGAGTCTGCGCTATCAATCAGTTTGTTAGGTTAGGACGTCACAGTTATGTAGCTGGCGATAGCGCCGTCAACAAAGACATCGCGCCTTTTTCCATCGCTCAGGGAAGTTATGCAGTTATGCGGGCTGCCAACCAGATCGGCATGGAGCGCGCGGGATATTCCAAAGAAGAGATAGAGTCGGTGCGTAGGGCCTTAAGGTTTCTTACCAAAGGCCATCACACGCTCGATGAAGTGATGGAAAAGATCGAACGTGAGTGCCCCCCTTGTGAGGCCTTAACTCAGCTCAAAGAGTTTGTCCTCAGCTCTGAGAGGGGGCTAGCGCGGTGATTAGGGCAGCGGTCATCGGTGTTGGATACCTTGGAAGGTTTCATGCCCAGAAGTACGCTGCTCTAGATGGCGTTGAACTGGTGGCCGTTTGCGACTCACGTAGCGATCAGGGCCAGCAGGTTGCAGCCGAGGTGGGAGCTCAGTGGCTCAGCTCCTATAGGGACCTAGC
>CAYRIE010000133.1:0-4917 GCA_964424215.1 uncultured Pseudobdellovibrionaceae bacterium | reverse complement strand
CTCCGTCCCCCAAGCTCCGTCCCCCAAGCTCCGTCCCCCAAGCTCCGTCCCCCAAGCTCCGTCCCCCAAAGGGGTGCCTTGCGAAGGTCTGGTCGAGTGGAATCTCCTGTTCTTAGGTGGAGTCCGACTTTAAGATAAAGGGATGGAGCCAGAAGATTCATCTCAGAAAAATCCGGCGGGGGGCGTGGGCCCAGAAGATTCACCCCCGATGGATCCGGCAGCGGACTCCGGTGAAGAAGAGGCTCTCAGTATGGAGGAGATCAATAGCCTTTTGGCTAAGGAAGATCCCAGGTTTCTGAAAGACCTTGAAGACATTCAGGAGCTTAAGCCGCCGGAGGGGTTAAAGATTGCGCCCCTTGAAATTGAAGAAGAAGCTGATGGTGAAACGGAGCTGGTTCCGACCAGCTGGCACGCTCGGCTCTTACGAGCCTTGAGCCAGCCCCAGGTCCTTGTTCGCCTCTTCATCGATGTTCTTCAGGCGATTGTTCGGGCGAGCATTCAGCGTAAGAACAAAATAAAAACCTATTTTAAAGAGCTCAGTCCCGCAGCTCGCAGGTCGCTGTGGTTTATGTTTCTGTGCTTTGCGGCTCTTTCGGGCGCGCTGGCGTCTTTTGGTAAGTACGACCTCAGAAGCCTCATAGGTAGTGTGGAGATTCGAGATCTCAGAGAAGTGGCCGCGGAAACCTTCTACTTTGATGAGTCGGCGCCGCGGGAAAGTTTTTTCAGCCCTATGCGCAGGCCCGATGCTTACATCTTACTTAAGTCCATGGTGGTTCAGCTGCGCCCTACGTCCCGGCATCCTCAGAGTAAGCTCTTTATCGAATTTATCATCGACACCAGCTCCCAGCGAGCTGCCCTGGAAGTGCAAAACCTAGAGAACACCTTTAGGGACAAGCTAGCCCGCGCCATCGAGGGCTTTTCCTATGAAGAGCTGAGCACTATCCGCGGTAAGGAGCGTCTCAAGGAAAGCCTCAAGTCCCATCTCAATGCATCCATGAGTGTGGGGTACGCCCGCGACATATTTTTCCAAAAGTTCCTACTTCAGTAAGTTCGTCCTGGCTCACCGAAGCTCGAACAATCTAGGCTCACCGAAGCCGCCAGTAAGTCCATCCAAACTCACCGAAGCTCGCAGCGCCCGCAACTAAATCAATCTAGGCTCACCGAAGCTCGAAGCGCCCGCAACTAAATCAATCCTGGCTCACCGAAGCGCCCGCACCTAAGTCCGTCACTGAAGCACAGCAGTTTGAGGTTTAAAGTTCTTCACCTGAATGCCATAGGACTGAATTCGATCATTTAAGGTCGATTTAGGCATACCTAAATCCGCAGCCACTTTGCGCTGGTTGCCGCGGTGAAAGGTGAGCCGTTCCACAATGATCTTTCGCTCTAGGTCTTTGATAACCGGGACTTCCTGCCGAAGCTTTTCAGGTGGAAGAACATCAAAGTTAAGATCCGCTCCTGGATCCAGAATCGAATCCAGGTGTTGGGGTGTCACGTCTTGGCCGTGGAAGTAGGCCTTGGCTCTGAACACCACATTTTTTAGCTCCCGGATATTGCCAGGCCAGGCATGCAGCTTCAGCTCCCTGATCGCCTGGGCGGTAAAGCGCACCCTGGCCTCCTTTGCGAAATGATAAAACAGCGCTTCGAAATCTTCGAGCCGGTGGATCAACTTGGGGGCCTCAATGCGGCAAACGTTCAGCCGGTAATACAAATCCCGCCGAAACCCTCCGCTTTGGACGAGCTGTTGAAGGGGTTTATGGGTGGCGGCCACGATTCTCACATCGCAAGCGATCGTTTTGTCACTTCCCACCGGCCGAACCTCCTTATTCTCTAAAGCCCGCAAAAGTTTGGGCTGAAGCTGAAGCGGAAGATCCCCAATCTCATCCAAAAACAGCGTACCTCCGCGGCTCACTTCGAAGGCCCCCTTTCGATCGGTGGTGGCGCCGGTGAAGCTGCCGCGCACATGCCCGAAGAGTTCACTTTCGATCAGTGACTCTGAGAGGGCAGAGCAGTTGATGGTCGTCATCGGCCCATGCGATCTATAAGAGAGCTTATGCACCCAGTTAGCTAAAAGCTCTTTGCCGGTTCCTGACTCTCCTAAGATGAGAACTGCTGAGTCGGACTTGGCAAAATGGCCCAGACTTTGAAGTTTGTGGTCCCACTCCAGGTTCCGACTCCTAGGGCGGCTCCGGTCCAGCGTTGATTTTGAAAACACAAAACTCAAGCGTCCCAGGCGAATCTCATCTAAATCGGTAAGATAGGCCTCTTTCACCCGCACCCCGTTGATGGAACATCCCATGGGGGTGCTCAGATCTTTGAGCACCCAGTCAGATCCCCTCACAAAAATATGGGCGTGAAAGGGAGCGACCGTGCTGTCGCTGAGCACAAAGTGGTTGGCATCGGCGGCTCCCAGTTCATTGTGCCGCTTCAGGGCATAGTGGTCATCGCAGTGTGCAGGGTATAAATAGGCTGTATTTGGTTGAGATTCTGCTTCCATGGGGCCTCCTTTACTCCCCAGCTCTTCACCAAATTGCATGCCACCCCATCTATCTCCTCAGGCGCTTTCCCTGCCGGGAGGTCCCATATCTGGGAAAGCACCTCCCATCCATGAAATTTCTTTGGTGGCCCTAGCCCTAAGCTTCTGGCTTTGGTAGAAAAGGTGATGTTTTTCGACAAAAAAGACGTGAAGTTCCTTAAGTCGGCTTCCCGTCTCGCGGAGGGCCCAGTTGGTTTGAAGCCGGAGATTGCTCTGGCAGGCCGATCTAACTCCGGAAAATCCTCCCTCATCAACGCCCTTTCCAAACAATCTAAGATGGCCAAGGTGAGTTCGACACCAGGCAAAACGGTGCTGCTGAACTTTTTTGACGTTGAGGGCCTGTTTCGCCTCGTAGACATGCCTGGCTACGGCTATGCCCAGCGCTCTCGTGCGGACCGGGAAGAGTGGAGTTCGATGGTAGAGGGGTTCTTAGCGGCCAGAGGAAATTTGTGCGGAGTTCTCCTCGTGATGGATGGGCGCAGATCCTGGGCCGAAGAGGAGGCGCAGCTTCAGAGCTGGCTCCGTCCCCTCAATTTGCCCCTTGCCGTGGTCGCCACCAAAATGGATAAGATGAATCAGAAAGAGCGCAACCAATCCAAAAAAAGGATCCAGCAAAAGTCCGGAGCTCGCATGTTTCCGGTGTCCAATACATCTGGCCAAGGCCTGCAGGACCTTTATAGCTTTGTCATTCAGGAGTGGGTGCTGCCTAAGAAGGCGCTAATGAAGGAAGATGAGGTGGAAGAATGAAATCCCTGGGTGTGATTCCTGCGCGATTAGCTTCCACGCGTCTGCCTGAAAAGCCGCTGCACAAACTAGCTGGCCAAGAGATGGTGCTCAGAGTGATGGCGGCTGCGCAAAAATCTCAGCTCGATCATGTCGTTGTGGCAACGGACAGCGAGCGTATTTTTGATCTGGTTAGGTCCCACGGGGGCCACGCAGTGATGACCTCACCAGAGTGTGCCACAGGCACGGACCGCGTACTGGAAGCCCATCACCACGAGGGCGGCAGCTACGAGCTTATCTTTAACATTCAAGGTGATGAGCCCTTACTCAATCCCGAAGACCTTAATCGTCTCTTGGTTGTGATGAAGGAGAACCCAGGGCGCAACATGGCCACACTGGCTCGGCCTCTGAGAAGTGAGGAAGAGATCGATAGTCTTAACAATGTGAAGGTGATAGTGGATAGCCACCATAACGCTATTTATTTTAGCAGGTGGCCTATACCTTTTTCTCGTGAGAGAAACCTGGATCTTACCACTGATGGAACGGTCCTCTCTCATATCGGGCTCTACGCTTTTCGCGCGCCGTTTTTAAAGAAGTACTGCAGCTTGGGCCCGACCGCCTTTGAAAGGGCCGAAAGCCTTGAGCAGCTTCGAGCCCTGTGGATGGGTGAAAAGATTCATGTGGCTGCGACTACAAATTTCTACAGGGGAGTTGATTCGATGGAAGATGCGCTCGCAGTGGAGAAAATTTTGAATGCGGAGCAGAGCTGATGGCCGGTGAAATTTTTGAGCAGAAGTTTATTTTCGTAACCGGTGGGGTTGTATCATCTATCGGTAAAGGCCTGACCGCAGCAAGTCTTGGCACCTTACTTGAGCTGCGAGGTTACAAAGTCACCTTGATGAAGTGCGACCCCTATATCAACGTGGATCCGGGAACCATGTCGCCCTTTCAACATGGTGAGGTCTACGTTACTGACGATGGTGCCGAAACCGACCTGGATCTTGGCCACTATGAGCGCTTTACCTCAACCACTCTCAGAAGATCCAACAGCGTGACTGCAGGGCAAATCTACGAAGAGGTGATCCGCAAGGAGCGCCGCGGAGATTATTTGGGGGGAACGGTTCAAGTCATTCCCCATATCACTGACGAGATCAAGCGCCGGATCTTTGAAGCTGCACAGGGCAGTGAAATCTGTATTGTCGAAATTGGCGGCACCATTGGCGATATCGAGGGGCTGCCCTTTATCGAAGCCATCCGGCAGATGCGGGTGGATGTGGGCTCAGAAAACTCCATATTTGTGCACGTAACCTAGGTGCCCTACATTGCGGCCGCGGGCGAGCTTAAAAGCAAGCCCACGCAGCACTCTGTTAAAGAGCTGCGTGAGATTGGGATTCAGCCCGATTTCTTAATCTGCCGAAGTGAAAAATTTCTTGATAACGAAATCAAATCCAAAATCGGTCTGTTCTGTAGTGTGCGCCCAGAGAATGTCATTGCGGCCTATGACGCAAGAACCATCTATGAGGTGCCGCTCAATCTCAATTTTGAAAAGTTCGATGACCGGGTTGTAAAGCGCCTGGGCCTTAAAGAAGAAGGCCCGCTGGATTTGTCCCAGTGGAAGGAAGTGGTCGGCAGGCTCCTTAACCCCAAGCAAGAAGTCACCA
>CAYRIE010000132.1:0-4969 GCA_964424215.1 uncultured Pseudobdellovibrionaceae bacterium | reverse complement strand
CGCTCCACATAGCCCGGCGGATAAATCCGCTCATGTTCCGGAAGTCGAAACGAGCCCTCTGGTAACAGAGTGCCTCCCCATCCCGTGCTGTTGCTCTCATAGGGTTCATCAATTTCTAAGTCCAAGATCTGATCTAACAGAAAGCGCACTTCCTCTTTTTCTTCCTCGGCTTTTTGCTGATTCGTACGCGGCTGCTGCCCGTGGGATGCCGTGGGCTCCCTAGGTGAAAGCAGCTGGGCCCCGGCAGCTGGGCTTATAAGTTGGGGGACAAAAAAAAGACAGAACAGCAGATGGGCCTTCATGGTTTTTTCAGGTTACTCGCAAACCGCAGGTTTTTAAAAAAATCTTTTAAGAGTGCCGAGGACTCTTCCTCTAAAACGCCGCCCAGAACCTCCATGCGGTGAGGAAGCCTCTCATCCGTTGGGATCTGATAAAGTGAGGTGACAGCTCCCGTTTTGGGATCTTTGGCGCCGTAAACGAGCCGGCTCACCCGTGACTGAACCAGTGCTCCGGCGCACATAGGGCAAGGCTCTAAGGTGACATATAGCGTGGTATCCACCAGGCGCCAGGAGTTGAGCTTTTTAGAGGCCTCCCCAAGGCAAAGCAGCTCGGCGTGGCCCAGTGGGTTCTGGCTCGATTCGCGGTCATTTCTGGCCTCAGCCAGCAGCTCGCCGCCCCGCACAAGGACGGCCCCCACCGGAACTTCGCCATGGCGCGCAGCCTCTTCGGCCAGCTCCAGGGCTTTTCGCATCCATTTTTGGTCTTCAGCTGCCGGCATAAATCCTCTCTAAGCCGCCTCCGTCCCCGCAAGCCTGGCTCCAACAAACCCGTTGTTTCTCTGTAGGGACTCTGTTATACCCAGCATCATAAAAATTCAAATTCTTTAGTCTATTGGAAGGGTGGTGATTGTTTTGGCACTAGTTAGAATCCGCGAGGGTGAGAGTTTTGAAGGGGCATTTCGCCGCTTTAAAAAGGCTACCGAGAAATCGGGTCTGCTCTCTGAAGTTAAAAAAAGAGAGCACTACGAAAAGCCCAGCGTGCGAAATAAGAAAAAGTCAGCAGCTGCTCGCAAACGTGTGTTGAAGAAAATCAAAAAAATGCAATCCTTCGACTAAGCTCGAAGGCATTGCAGCCAATGTAGGGAGATCTCTTAAGTGTCTATTCGCGACCAAATAGTTGCCGATATCAAAGAGGCGATGAAAGCTGGCCAGTCCGACAAAGTCGGAGCGCTCAGATTTTTGCAGGCTGCGATTAAGAACCAGGAGATTGAACTCAGACCCAAACCCCTCACTGACGAGGACGTCATAGGGGTTATCAAAAAGAGCGTTAAACAGCGCGGTGAATCCATTGAGCAATATGAGAAGGCCGGCAGGGAAGACCTTGCTGGTAAAGAGAGAGTTGAGCTGAACATTCTGAACGCCTATCTGCCTGAGATGCTCTCTAAGGAAAAGACCCAAGAGCTGGTCGATGCTGTGATCCAAGAGACCGGCGCCCAATCCGTAAAGCAGATGGGGCAGGTGATGAAAGAGGTTATTGCGCGCGCCAAAGGCCTTGCTGACAACAAACTGGTCAGCCAACTGGTTAAAGAGCGCCTCTCCTAAGAGGGGCCCTTGCAATCTTGCCGTGTAGGGGTGGGCTTGAAGTTTCCACAGGAATTTATTGAAAAGGTGCGTGAGGCCGCCAATCTGGTGGACGTCATAGGCTCCTTCACTCAGCTTAAGGGCCGAGGCTCACAGTATATGGGTCTTTGCCCTTTTCCGGACCACGTAGAAGGTACACCCAGCTTTTCTGTCTCCGAAGACCGGCAACTTTATCACTGTTTTGGCTGCAAAAAATCGGGGAACGTTTTCACCTTCCTCCAGGATTTCCAAGGACTGAGCTTTCCTCAGGCAGTGGAGCAGCTCGCCAAAAGATACTCCATCGAACTTCCCGTGATCGATGAGGAGAAAAACAGGGTTTGGCAGGAGAAAAAGACGGAGCGTGAGGCGGCGCTTGAGCTCAACCGTACGGCCGCCGTGTTCTTCCATAAAAATTTAATGACGCTTCCGAGATCGCACCCGGTTTGGCAGTATTTAGCGAAAAGAGGCCTGACAGAGGAGCTGGCGCGGCTTTTTCGCCTTGGCTTTGCCCCTGACTCCTGGGAAGAGCTGGCTCAGCACCTTTCCCGTCAGAAGTTCTCTTTAGAGAAGGCAGAGCGCCTTGGGCTTTTAAGGCGGCGTAAGACCGGATCTGGCTACTTTGACTTTTTTAGAAACAGACTCATATTCCCGGTGTTGTCGCAAACGCGGGAGGTTCTGGGCTTTGGCGGAAGAAGCTTAACACCCGACAATCAGCCCAAGTATCTCAACAGCCCCGAAACTGTGGTGTTTCACAAGGGGCGCACCGTTTACGGCCTGCAGGAATCTGCTCGGCACATACGCTCTGAGCGCAGGGTGATCGTGGTTGAGGGCTACATGGATCTATTGGCCATGTGGCGAGCAGGGATTCGCTCCGTGGTGGCGACCCTGGGCACGGCACTTACCAGTGAGCACGCTCACTTGTTTAAGAAGTTTGGCGATGAGGTGGTTGTTCTTTTTGATGGGGACACTGCCGGGCAAGAGGCCATGGAGCGCAGCCTCGCAGTTCTGCTGCAAGAGGACCTGCTCCCTAAAGGAGTGTTCTTGCCAGAGGGCCTGGATCCGGATGACTTTCTCAATCAAAAGGGAGCTGAGGCGCTCACCTCCGCTGTGGAAAAAGCTGCGGATCTTTTTGAGGTTACGCTGGAGAGCTGGCTTAGAGGCTACAGGGCCTCCCCCTCGGAGAAACTGCAGATTTTGGAGAAGACAGCAGCTCTATGGCCCTCAATTCAGCGCACAAGCCTTAAGGACTTGTACCAGTCGCAGCTGGCTAGACAGCTAGGAGAGAGCCCCGAGTGGATACGAATGGCTCTTCGGGAAGCTCTTGAAAAGCCGCAAAAAGGGACCGCGAGGCCGGGAAAAAGTACATCCTATGCAAAAGAATTACCCGATTCTGGACCTCAGGGTGTCTCAGCTGTGAAAAGTAGGGTTTTTGATGTCTCAAAGGCCCCTAAAGCGGAGCTGCTGATCCTGAGTTTGGCCCTAAAATCGAGGAAGTTATTGGAATTTGCTGCGGAAAATCAGATATTTAGGGAACTGAGCCACCCCGAGCTCAGGCAGCTGATGGAAGGTCTTCTTGAGAAATCTAGACAAAAGCCCGAAGAGTTTGATAAACTCGGGGCTTTGCTGGTGTCTCAAATCAATCCACCGTCGGCCGTTATGGCTTATGCCGAGTACAGCAGGGGGGACCTGAGTGATACCGAGGAGTTACAGCTAATGAAAGACTGCTGCTCTCGAGTTCATTTTCGGTACCTGCGCAACCAGGCACGCCAGTTGATCCATCAGGTAAAAGATAATCCAGAGCCTGAAAAGTTGGAACAGATTATGAATATCCACAAGGGCAGGTTGTCCCTTAAGAGTCACTAATTTTATTTGGAGATCGGATGTCTAACAACAAAGAAAAAACTCCTGTGCAGATGCTGAGTCTCGATGATCAGCGCTTAATGATCAAAGACGAGATCGTTCGTCTGGCCGAGCTAGCTAAAGGCAAGGGTTTTATTACCGTCGCTGAGATCGATGAGCTGCTGCCGCCCGAGATCAATGCAGCTGCTGTGCTCGATCAGTTGATGAACTCTCTTGAAGTCTCAGGCATCGTGATCAATGAGCACTCTGCGAAGGACTCAAGCGAAGCTGCGGCCCTTACCAACGCAAGCGATGATGACGACGAAGAAGAGGCCACCGAAGAGGACGTTAAGGGTAACGACCCTGTACGGCTGTATCTGCGAAAGATGGGAAGCGTCTCCCTTCTGACCAGAGAAGGTGAAGTCGAAATCGCCAAGCGTATTGAGCAGGGTGAGCGCCAGATCGTTCGCGCTATTTTGCTCTCACCGATCGGAACCCGCGAGATCATTCAGCTAGGGGACCGAGTGGAGCAGGGCAGGCTAAAAGTCAAAGCCATCTTCCGCGGACTTGAGGACGAAGAAACTCAGTTTGACGAGCAGGAGTACATCGAGAAGATTCGCGAGCTTATCGGTGAAGTGTCCAAATATGAAAAAAGAGCCAAAAAGCACTTTGCCGTTTTAGGTGAGGAAAACCTTGCCTATGACAAAAGGAAAGAAGCTCAAGCCAAGCTCGTTGAAGTGAACGACTCGGTGATGTCGGTCTTTGAATCCATCAACTTTAACCGCAAGACGATCAACCGTATTGTGATTAAGTTCAAAAACCTTGTGAATCGGATGACCGAGCTTCGCAAGCGTATCAGAGAGGCCAAAGAGAAGACCTTTACCGACAGTCTGGATCAGCTGGCAGCCAAGATTAAATTGGTTGAAGGCAGCGAAAAGGACATGATTAAGTTCCAGCGCGAGACAGGCCTTAACTACAACAAACTCAGGACCCTTTACACCCGCGCCTTCGATGCTGAAAAGCGTATGCAGCGCTTAGGTGAAGAGTCGCAAATGTGTTTTGAGTGGATCAGGGACACTTACACTGAGATCTGGAAAGGTGAGCGCGAGGCAGACAAAGCGAAGAGCGAGCTGGTAGAGGCTAACCTTCGCTTGGTGGTGTCCATTGCAAAAAAGTACACCAACCGCGGACTTCAGTTCCTGGATCTGATTCAGGAGGGCAACATCGGCCTTATGAAGGCTGTGGATAAGTTTGAGTACCGCAGAGGTTACAAGTTTTCCACTTACGCCACTTGGTGGATTCGTCAGGCGATTACGCGGGCGATTGCTGACCAGGCTCGAACCATCCGTATCCCAGTGCATATGATCGAAACGATCAACAAGCTGGTGCGAACTTCCCGCTACCTTGTGCAGGAGCTCGGCAGAGAGCCTATGCCGGAGGAGATTGCAGAGAAGATGGATATGCCTGTGGATAAGGTGCGCAAGGTTCTTAAGATCGCAAAAGAGCCCATC
>CAYRIE010000131.1:0-4972 GCA_964424215.1 uncultured Pseudobdellovibrionaceae bacterium | reverse complement strand
TCTTCAAGCTTCCGCCCAAGGGCGCAGCTTCGTTGTTTTCTACTACCGGCACGGCCCTCGCTGGGCCCGCGTCTTAGATCGCCTCGCCTTTCTCAAGCCCCCTGTCCGCGCCGCGCTGCGCGCAGCAGCGGCTCTCACTTCCCGCCTTTTCAACTTGAATCCTTAGCCTCCATCAGAGAACGTGGGGGGATGAGCACCTCACAAACACCTCCAAAGATTACAGAATCCTTTGAAGTCCTCGTACTGGGCGGACGCCTTTCGGCCTTTATAGCCGCACGCCTGCTTTCTCTGAGCGGCTATAAAGTGGGGCTGATCTATCGCGAGAGCGAGCCCGGTCAAGAGTACAAAATGTTGGAAACACCCCACGGGCGCATGGCCCAGGGATTTCGCGCTCTTCCCACAAGCGCTGAGGGCGCTCAGGTGCTGGAAAAGCTCGGCCAGCTTCTCGGAGCTGAGCTGAGCCTTCAGGATCTGACCTCCTCAGGGTGGCAAAGTCTGGATGGGACTAAAAGAAAGCCCTTTTTGGGATTTGGAGAGCAGGCACCGGTGAGCTTTCCCCTTCTCGAGGGCTACCTGTCGGCGCAATCCGGTTATCTGAACCCATCGAAAGTGGCCGAGATTTTAGCGCTTTGTAGCGAAGGCTTCACCATCATCTCTCCTGCCGAGGTGACCGATCTTCAAAAACAAGAGCAGGGATGGATCGTTCAAATCGACCACCAGCGCTCCTATTGGGCCGACTCCGTGGTTTACTCTGAGGCTCCAGGACAGCTCTTTCACCTCCTAAAAACACCGGGCCAAAAGCCCACTAAAGATCAACGCCACCTGACCAAGTGGAAAGGCTGGACGAGTCTGAATTTGACCCTCGTCCACGAACCCGCAGAACAGGAGCTCTCCCCCTGGATCCTCACCAGCAACAAGCAAGAGCCCACCCTGGGTATTTTTGAGCCGGTGACCGGAGAGCAGCAGATTTCTCATTGGCTGACCTTTTTGGACGGCGAGCTGGCAGCTAGCGAAGAGTACTGCGCGGCCGCGTACAAAGAGATGCGCCGGCAGATCAAAAAGATTCAACCCGATCTGAAAGTGCTATGGGAGAAAATCTCCATCCACCCGCAGAGTCATGGAGCCCCTCCCCTAGGGGAGGCCCAGCTGGATCTGGGAAAGGGGCTTTATTTGATGGGGCCCGCTTTTTCCACCTCCGTTCACCCCCTGTGGGCCGAGTTGGCCTCCTCCCTGAAGGCCTATGAAGCTCACCAAAGGGCCCAGGGCGTTGCCTCTGCAGCCGAAGCCCCCGGTGCTGAAATTCATCCATAATCTAAGGGTTTGACCAATATCCGGTGGACGAACTCCACGTCCCCGTGGTAACCCCTTGGACCAAATACACACCTCTCAGGTCCTTCTGGTGTCCTGAATTTTCAGGGAAGGCGCTGATTTGTCAGCCGACTGAGGGGGAGGCTTAACCAGTAAGGAGGCTATATGCCACAGATTACCATGAAAGAGATGCTCGACGCCGGAGTCCACTTTGGTCACCAGACCCAGAGATGGAACCCCAAAATGAAGCCCTTTGTTTTCACTTCTCGGGGCGGAATTCACATCATCGACTTGCAACAGACAGCTGAACTGACCAAAAAAGCCGTCGACTTTGTTACCAAAGTGGCCTCTGAAGGCGGCAAGATGATCTTTGTTGGCACCAAGAAGCAGGCGGTGGAGCCCATCCAGGAAGCCGCTAACAGCTGCGGGCAATTTTACGTCACCAAAAGATGGCTGGGTGGAACTCTCACAAACTTTGTAACTATTAAACAATCCATCGACCGCATGAAGCGTATTGAACAGATGCGCGAAAAAGGTGAGCTGGAGTTCTTTACCAAAAAAGAAAGAATCCAGATCGAAAAAGAGTACGTCAAACTTCACGACTACCTGGAAGGTATCAAGGAGATGAAGTCAGCACCTCAGGTCATGTTTGTGGTGGATGTGATCAAAGAGCACATCGCTGTGGCCGAAGCCAAGCGCCTAGGGATCCCGGTGGTCGGCATTTGCGACACCAACTCTGATCCGGACATCATCGATTACCCGATTCCCGGAAACGATGATGCCATCCGCTCCATCAAGATCTTCGCCAACGTTCTTGCCGATGCTTACAACGAAGGCGCCAAGAAGTGGGAAGACGTCCTGCGCAGCCGCGCTGACAAAGAGGAAGCTGCAGAAGCTGCCGCAGAGGCCGCTCCCGCTCCCCGCGCCAAGAAGAAAGAGGCTGCAAGTGCCGGTGGTCCTTCCGTGGTGAAGGTCTCTCGCGCTCCACGCAAACTCGTAGCTGCCGGGACTGCGGAAGACGTAGAAATTCTGGCTGAAGTGGAAGCTGAAGTTGAGCCGGGGGCTGAAACTGAAGCCACCCCGACCGAAGAAAACTAAGATGAACCAAGGAGTTGAAGTCATGGCGATTACTGCCGCCCAGGTGAAAGAGCTGCGCGAACGAACGGGAGCAGGAATGCTCGATTGCAAAAAAGCGCTGGAAGAAGCTCAAGGTGATTTTGATAAGGCCATCGAATGGCTGCGGACCAAAGGTCTTTCTAAGGCTGCCAAAAAGGCGGGCCGAGTGGCCGCTGAAGGTCTTATTCATTCTTATATTCATGGTGAAGGCCGCATTGGTGTGTTGGTTGAAGTGAACTCTGAAACAGACTTCGTGTCTCGTAACGAAAAGTTCCAGGAATTTGTGCGCGACATTGCACTTCACATCGCTGCTGCTGCGCCCGTAGCTGTGCGCAAAGAAGAGCTAGATTCCGCCGCCGTTGAGGCAGAACGCAATATCCTTCGAGCCAAAGCCATCGAAGAGGGCAAAAAGCCTGACTTTGTCGACAAAATTGTCGACGGCCAAATTGCCAAGTGGATGGCTGAGGTGTGCTTACTGGAACAAAAGTTTGTTAAGAACCCCGACCTGACCGTCGGCGAGTTCTTGCAGACCACTATTGCCACCATCGGTGAGAACATCGTTGTTCGTCGGTTCACCCGTTACGAACTGGGTGAAGGAGTCGAAAAGGAAACGGCCAGCTTCGCTGACGAAGTGGCGGCAGCATCAAAGGTTAGCCACTAACAAAAAAAGGACATCTGCCTTGGCCACAAAGCGTTTTGAACGGGTTCTTCTGAAGATCAGTGGTGAGGCTCTCGGCGGAGACGAGGGCACGGGCATTCGCCCCAAGGTGATCGATCAGATAGCCTCTGACATCGCTGAGGCCTTCAGCACGGGTGTCGAAATGGGAATCGTAATTGGTGGCGGCAACATTTTCCGTGGTGTGGCCGCATCCGCTCAAGGGATGGACCGGGCCAGTTCGGACTACATGGGAATGTTAGCCACATGTATCAACGCCTTGGCCCTTCAGGACGCGCTTGAAAAACTTGGCATCGTCACCCGAGTTCAATCTGCGATTGAAATGGCACAGATAGCTGAACCTTACATCCGCCGGAGGGCTCTGCGCCACCTGGAGAAAAAACGCCTCGTCATTTTTGCAGCTGGCACAGGAAACCCCTACTTCACGACCGATACTGCGGCGGCGCTGCGTGCGATGGAAATGAACGCAGAGGTCATCCTTAAGGCCACCAACGTCGATGGAACCTACGACAAAGATCCTAAAAAGCATGACGACGCCGTAAAGTACGACGAAGTCTCTTATATGGAAGTGCTGCAGAAGTCTCTAAAGGTCATGGACTCCACAGCCATAAGCTTATGCATGGACAATGACCTACCGATTATCACCTTCCGTCTGCTGACACCCGGCAACATCACCCGCGTGTTAAGGGGCGAAAAGATTGGTACTCTGATCTCCTAACTGAGAGGGCATCTATGGACATTCAAAATCTCAAAAAAGACACCGAGACCCGCATGGGAAAAACCGTTGAGAGTCTCAAGGGCGAACTGAAAAAGGTTCGCACGGGACGCGCTCAAGTCTCTATGCTCGACCCCGTTAAGGTTGAATATTACGGCAGCCTCACTCCGCTCAGCCAGGTGGCCTCCATCTCCTGCCCGGACGCCAAGAGCTTCCTGATCACGCCCTGGGAAACTAGCGTTCTGAAAGATATCGAAGCTGCCATGGTGAAAAGTGACATCGGCATGACTCCCATGAACGACGGTAAAGCGATTCGTCTGAAGCTTCCTGATCTGACAGAGGAAAGACGGAAAGATCTTGCTAAAACTATCAAAAAAATCTTGGAAGAGGCTCGCGTGGCGATCCGAAACACACGTCGAGACGTCAACGAGCTCATCAAGAAGGCTCAAAAGGACAAGACCATCAGCGAAGATGATGAAAAGCGTTTTCTGGAAGAGATCCAAAAGGTGACAGACAAGTTCATTGCCGAAGTGGACAAGATCGGTGAAGAGAAGGAAAAGGACATCCTTACTGTCTGACAGAAACTTCAGAGGGAGTTGGGGCCTTGTTGCCAAATCATATCGCAATCATTATGGATGGGAACGGGCGCTGGGCACGCCGTCGACATCGTGACCGTATTTTCGGCCACATTCGCGGCACCAAAGTCGCCAAAAAGATCATCCAGGAGTGTCGCGACCTGGGAATCCAGCACCTGACGCTTTACGCCTTTAGCACGGAAAACTGGGGACGTCCGGCTGCGGAAGTGGCCTTTCTTATGCGGCTGTTGTCGCGGCATCTGAGAAAAGAAAAAGCGACCCTTATGCAAAACAACATCAGGTTTCGCTGCATTGGGGATCTGGCCAGAGTCCCCTCAGACCTAGCTAGTGAGATCCGCGAGTGTGAACTTATGACCTCTGATAACCAAGGCATGACGCTGACCTTCGCGCTAAGCTACGGCGGAAGGCAGGAGATCACTCAGGCGGCCAAAAACCTCGCCATCCGGGTGGCTCAAGGGGAGCTTCAGCCTGAGGACATCACCGAGGAGACCTTTGCCCGGGAGCTTCAAACCTATCCAACTCCCGATCCTGACCTGGTGATCCGCACCAGCGGCGAGTGCA
>CAYRIE010000130.1:0-5074 GCA_964424215.1 uncultured Pseudobdellovibrionaceae bacterium | reverse complement strand
ACTTTGGCACCGGATACTCAAGTCTTCAGTACATGAGTGATTTGCCGCTGGATTTCATCAAGATCGACAAGTCATTCATTCAAAAGTTTGAAAAAGACCAGCGCTCTGACAAAATAGTTCAGGCGATCATACATCTAGCTAAAAGTTTTGACATCCCCACCATTGCCGAAGGCATTGAAGAAGCATCCACCTTTCATATTCTAAAACATCTGGGGTGCGAATTCGGGCAGGGTTTCTACTTCTGCAAAGCTCTGCCCGCTGCAGAAACTCTTGAGTTTGTGAAAAAGGCCGCCTAAATTTTCACTTTTTGATGACCAAAAGCATTCCTGAAATTAGAAGGACCACGCCAACTACACGCGAAAAGCTCATCTGCTGCTGCGCCACTCCCATAAGCCCAAAGTGATCCAGCAGAACGGACACGCACAGCTGCCCTGCCACCATCCAGCTAAAGAAAGCCAGCGCGCCAATCTTGGGCAAAAAGAAGATCCCGCTGAAAACAAAGGCTGCACCGAACACACCCCCCATAAGAAGGGCTGGGGGCTGCGCCACCACCTTGCGCCATTCGGGTAGCCCCATGGGCGTAAGAGTGAGGCATAGAAAGATAAAGATCAGACCCACTAGAAAGTTGATGAAGGTGGCCTGATAGGGGTTGGAGAGCTTAGTGCCTAACTGAGAGTTCACCGCGGACTGAAAAGGCGCCAGCGCTCCCACAACAAAGGCCACCAGCATAAAAAGGATCTTCACAAAACCTCCCCAGATTCTCTCACTTTGGCGAGTTGGTTTAGGGACCAACGCGCCACCTCCCCGAGCTTATCATGATTCTCATAGGCGCGAATTTCTTCCTGAAGTTCCGTCAGCGCCTGATTAGCCGCAGCGATCATAGCATTGCGCTTAAGTTTTAATCCGGCCGCGCGGGCCAGCGGTGTGCCTTTGAGCTGCACCTGAAGCTGCTTGGATGTGGTCGTAAGAATCCACCCCAGATCGCTTAGGTACTCAGTCCGACTGGCTGGCTCAGCGATCTGCTGGCCGTGAACCTTAAGATTCCACGGGCAAACTGTTTGGCAAAGATCGCAGCCAAAAACCCAGCCACCGAGCTGAGGACGAAGCTCCTCAGGAGCAGGCTCTGCACTCTCAATGGTCCAGTAGGAGATGCAGCGGGTGGCATCTAGCTTTTTGTTTTCACTGAGTGCCGAAGTCGGACAAACTTCCACACACTTGGTGCAAGTGCCGCAAAAATCGTGCTGAAAAGGTAGCTCCTCACCTTCAAACTCCAGAGTGGTCAGAATCTCGGCAATCAAAAACAGGCTCCCCTGCTCCCGGCTCATAAGGCAGGTGTTCTTACCAAACCACCCCAAAGAGGCGCGGTAAGCCAGGTCACGCTCCAGGATCGGCGCCGAATCTGTGAAGACATGAAACTCATGGCCAGGGAACTTTTCGGCCAACTTTTCTGCGGCCGCTCTCAACCCAATTTTCAAATGAATATGGTAGTCCTTGCCAAGAGCATACTTAGCCACGCCGGCCCTGGGACCTTTTTCCGCAGGCCAAGGGTGGGGATAGTAGGGCTGGGTCACTACGATGGCGGACTTCACCCTCGGCCGCAACTGGAGCGGATTGGCCTTTAGATCAGCGTGGGATTTAAGATAGTCCATGCTGCCATGAAGCCCATCCTGGATCCAGCTCTCGTAGACGGTCATAGATAAAGGCCGCCTCAAGGGAGTCCATCCCCACCGGTCCCATTGCTGACCGCTGAAGACGCTTTCAATGTCCTGCCAGATGGTGTTTTTCACGACCAAAGTTCTAATCCATAAGGGCGGTCAATTCCAGGCCCTTAGAACAATTTGTCAGTGGCACCTTGCGACGAAGGACGGCTCACAGGATGATAGATAAAGACACATCTCGACTTACAACCCGTGGAGTCCGACCATGAGATCACGCTATCTATTGATTCCTTTGGCCCTCGTATTCCTCGCATCTTGCAGCTCGCGCAAAAAACAACCGGAAATTCTTGATGACCCCCCCGAGGGCGAAGCCGCAGTTCAAGAAATGGCCATTGAACTGAAGAGCGTACCTACAGTAAGAACCACTCTGGCCGAAGGAATCCCCTGGTCCTACCAAGCCGCCACGGGGCCCGAGCACTGGTCGAGCCTGGACCCCTCCTTTGAACTTTGCAAGACGGGCCTAAGGCAATCTCCTGTCAATCTTGTCTACCAAGCGCCCAAAGAGCCCAGGGAGATCATTTTTGACATCCGTGATTCGATATGGACCCTGCTGGACCGCCAGCCCTTTTTTGTGCTCCAGCCAGGCCGGGTCAACACGTCCTATTTTATGGGTACATCCTTTGTCCTCAAAGAAGTCACCTTCCACACGCCGGCAGAGCACACCTTTTCAGGCAAGCAGGCTCCCTTGGAAGTTCACCTCTACCACGAGAGCGAAAACGGCGAGACTCTGATTGTCTCCTCAGTTTTTCAAATTGGAAATACGGAAAACCTGCCCGTAGCGCAGCTCCTCAAGCAAATTCCCTTAGCCGACAAAAAAGATTTTCAAGTCGTGGAGCCCATAGCCCTTGGCCTTCTGCTACCTGAAGTGCGTAGCTACTATCACTATATGGGAAGTTTAAGTTACCCCCCTTGCACCGAGGGCGTGCACCGCGTGGTCTTTAACACTCCCCTTGTTTTGACCACAGCGCAGCTGGCGCAGCTTAAGACTTTCCTTGGCGATAACAGTCGACCCACTCAGCCTCTGAACAAACGCTCCATTGAAAATTTCCCGTCACCTCAATCCGCGAACACAAACTGATTCGCCAATGACAATGCTTTTCATTAAGTTTTCTTGACCCTGCCCGCTCCAAAGCAAATGCTGCGGGCAAGGTCGAGACACGTGGGCTAGCCACAACCTTCTCCTCTAGCCACTCCTCACTTGCTCTCGGTCTTAAAAGGTCAGCCTCACAATTTCTTTGCGAACTTTGCGCAGCGCCCTCTCTCTGGCGATGGAGAAGTAACTAAATATATACGAGGACTTCATGAAACCCGGAACGTCGGACCTACAAACAAGCTGGTACTACTGGTTCGGTGCCAGTGGCTTACTTCTACTGCTCCTAACAAGCTGATAGGTAGGAAAGCCTCCAACTTCAGCTAGACGGACCTTAGGTAGTTGTCTAAACTAAAGCCCTCTTCCTGGAGGTCAGCTATGTCTGGTTTTATGCGGTCGTCTCTTTTGTGTCTGTCTCTCTCCGCTGCTCTGTTCACAACCTCCTGCTCATCCCAGAAGGCGGGGCCTAAACCAGGCTCCCATGATCTTCAAGAAACTATGAATAGGTTCCGTGCTGAACTGCTGGATTTAGCGCCTTACCTCTACTCCAGCGCCCGCTACCAGAACCCGGACAACCAGCAAGAGATCCTCTCTCATTTGTCGGATCTGCGCGCTGAAGTTCGCAGCGTCAACCACACCAAGACCGCAGCTCTTAAGCAAGATCCGAGTATGGCCTTTGCCATGAAGGAGATGTCGGACCTTTTAGATCAGGGCCTCAGAAGCTTTAAAGAGGGGAAAAAAGATTTCTCTCGCAGCCAGGTTAAAAAATCTCTCGGACAGTGCTTTTACTGCCACACCCGCGGCGACGATGGCAGTCAGTGGATTGGAGGAGAAAGCCTCGCAAATGACGTGGCCTGGTCCTCGCCCTTAGATCAAGCCAATTTCTTGGTGGCACTTCGAGATTTCGGCTCGGCCCGCAAAGTCCTTTTGGATGCACTAAAGACTCATAAGATTCAGGCCCCACTAGATAAGGAAATTGCCACCCGCAAGCTCATGGCCATCACCGTTCGGTCCTCAAAAGATACCAAGGCCATCATGGACACCGTCAAAGAAC
The DNA here is from genome assembly GCA_964424215.1 of uncultured Pseudobdellovibrionaceae bacterium. Taxonomy (GTDB): domain Bacteria; phylum Bdellovibrionota; class Bdellovibrionia; order Bdellovibrionales; family JAGQZY01; genus CAYRIE01. The sequence goes on along the minus strand of CAYRIE010000130.1, from coordinate 1,212 downwards.
TCTCTAGCATTAAGAATTTGCCGCCCTCCCTAAGAGCCAGTCTCCCCGCGTGGCGAAAGGACATCCAGAGCTGGCCTGCCACACCTAAGAGCTCAGAGGCCCGGCTCGACTTAGCAGAGAGCCTGATTGAACAAGACCGGCAGCGCAGGGACGGTGAACTGGATGGAGACATCTTGCTTCTTCGCGCCTCAAAAATCTTGCACTCCCAACTGGAAGAGCATCCGGACGCAGACAGCGAAGAGCGGGCCCGCGCGCTTTACCTGCTGGGTCAATGTTACGAACGCCTCGTGGATCTGGGCTTTTGGGAGCTTAACGAGAATTACTATGAGGCCTGCATTGCCGAGACTCCCCACTCGATGCAGGCACGCCAGTGCTTTGATGCCTGGGACCAATCCATCACGGTGGGCTACTCTGGCAGCAGCGGCACCCACATCCCTGCTGCAGTCGCTAAAAAGCGTGCGGAGCTTTTGAAACTGGCCGATCCCAAGTAGGCCCGTCTTTTTGTGAAGGCGCCTTCAAAATCTAGCATCGAGACCTTCCTCAACCACATCCTAAGAATTCTTAGTATGGTGAGCGTCCTTCTGGCGCTCTTTCACTTTGGGTTCAATCTCACCCCCCATCAGCAGTACTTTATGGTTCGAGCCGTTCAGCTCGTGGTGGCCATCTTCGTTGTTCAGGAGATACTCAGGTGGTTTGTTTTGGATGGCCCCTTACTAGAGTATTTAACTCTGCGCTGGGCCGAAACGCTCATTTTGATCTTGGTGATACTCTCGCTCTTAAATTTTGAAGCTCTAGGCGAGCTATCTGGAAAACTTCTACCAGATCTGCATCCAGAAAATATTCTACTAAGCTACCTGGTTGTAACCCAACTTTTCGTAGCCTTCGCTCAGCTGGTTAAAACTCTAAGACAGTCCCAGCTGTTATCGAAAATACCTTTGGGCCCCAGCCAGCTGTTTGTGATCGGGTTTGCGGTGCCTATCCTACTGGGCACACTCCTTCTTAAGCTTCCTGCGGCCACCTATGAGCCCATTTCCTGGCTGGATGCTTTTTTTATGGCTACCAGTTCTTTGTGTGTCACGGGACTTTCCGTGGTGGATCAACAAGTTTTCACCTCCACAGGGCATGTGATGGTGGCGTTTTTGTTCCAACTCGGAGGGCTTGGCATCATGACTTTTTCCATGGGGCTGAGCCTGTTCTTTGGAGGTGGCCTTG
>CAYRIE010000129.1:0-5086 GCA_964424215.1 uncultured Pseudobdellovibrionaceae bacterium | reverse complement strand
TATATACCCTCGGTACTTTATGGAGATCTCTACAGGTTCACCCACATCCCATGGATCAAATTCAGGCAAACCAAATTCTTTGAGTTTAGAAATATCAACATCGGGTCGCTGTAGCAGTTCAGATAGCTTAATTGGCTTATGAAGTGGAGTGGTGCCGATCAGCTTAAGCTTATCTTGTACAGCAGCCGTGGTGTTCAGCTGGGTGGAATCAAGCACATCATAAACGGCTTTGCGTTCATCCAAAATTTTGTGAGCGCGCTCCAGCTCCTGCTCACTCATAAGTTTATGCGCCGAGGAAACGGGGAGCAGCCTTTCTAAACTGTTGTCCTCGCGAAGGATCAAGCGAAACTCTGCGCGCGAAGTGAACATCCGGTAAGGCTCTTTGGTGCCTTTAGTAACAAGGTCATCTATCAGCACACCGATGTAAGCTTGGTCCCGCCGAAGGACAACTTCAGGCTCTTCAAGAATCTGGTGACTGGCATTAAGCCCTGCCATTAGACCCTGGGCCGCGGCCTCTTCATATCCACTCGTTCCATTGATTTGTCCGGCAAGGAAAAGTCCCGGCAGACTTCGTGTCTCAAGGGTGGGCAAAATTTGTGTGGGCTCAATAAAGTCATACTCGACAGCATATCCCGGTCGAACAATTTTCACGTTCTCTAGGCCGGGCATGGTTTCCAGAAATTTTTGCTGAACATCCAGAGGCATGCTCGTAGAGATGCCCTGAAGATAGATCAGATCTGTGTTCAAACCCTCAGGCTCCAAAAAAGTCTGATGCGAGAGCTTCTCTGAAAACCGAGTCACCTTATCTTCGATGCTGGGACAGTACCTTGGTCCGGTGCCTTCAATATCTCCTGAAAAAAGCGGGGACTGATGGAGGTTGTCTCGAAGGATTTCGTGGGTCTTTTCCGTAGTGCGGGTTACATAGCAGGCGATTTGCGGCAGCTGAGTTTCTTTTTTGCTTAAGAAACTAAAGGGGATAAACCTATCGTCGCCGTACTGAGGTTCCAAAGTTTCCCAGCGAATAGAATTCTTGTGCAACCTGGGAGGTGTGCCTGTTTTGAGCCGCAAAACCCTAAAACCCAGGCTGGCGAGCTGATCGGAAAGACCCACGGTGCTTTTATCACCTAGCCGGCCCCCCGAAAGGCGCTCCAGCCCCAGGAACATAACCGCCTTCATAAAGGTTCCTGTGGTCAGGACCACAGCCTTTGAAGTTATCTGGGATCCGTCTTCTAAGACGACCCCTCTGCAGCGCCCCGTAGCGATGATCAGAGACTTAGCCTCAGAAATCACCAGTTTCACCCCGGGCTGACCTGCAATCACCTGGCCCATAGTCTCGCAGTAGAGGTCCTTATCGCACTGAGCTCTTGAGCCCCTGACGGCAGGGCCTTTGCGCGCATTGAGGCGCTTAAACTGGAGGCAGGTTTGGTCCGCCACCCTGGGCATCCAGCCTCCGAGTGCATCTATTTCTCTGACCATATGGCCCTTACCCAGTCCACCTATGGAGGGATTGCAGCTCATATACCCGATGCGCTCAGGATTGGTGGTGATCAGTGCCACGCGAAGTCCCTTACGAGCTGAGACCATTGCGGCCTCAATTCCAGCGTGCCCCGCTCCCACCACACAAATGTCGAAGTCTTCGGCTTTACCCATCACTTCCCTAGACAAAATTCTTTAAAGATTTGATCGATGATCTGTTCATAAAACTCTTTACCGAGGAGTCCATGCACCAGCCGCAATCCATCTTGCAGCTCAAATGAGACCAGCTCTGGGCTATCCTCAGATTCAAGAAGCTGGCAGGCTGAAACAAGGCGCTCACGGACTTTCGATAAAGCTTCGAAATGTCTTAGGTTAATATAAACTTCCTCGCCTGCATTGGCCTGAGGATTAACCTTTTTGAGCAGCTCATCGAGGGCTTCCCTTACTCCCTCGCCGGATTTAGCACTGACAAGGCGGACTCTCTCGCTAGGGACCTTTAGGTCAGATGCCTTCTTTAGAACAAGCTCCCTTTCAGAAGCCTCTAACAGGTCCACTTGATTGACTAAAACCAAAACTTGATCACTTGAGTAGTCAAAGTAGTCAGGCAAATGGCCCTGACTACTCACAAAATCGGGCCCGTGAATAACCACCAAAGTCCAGTCAGCTTCGCGAACAGCCTCTTGAGCACGTTGGATACCCAAACTCTCCACTAAGTCGTCACTTTGCCTAAGTCCAGCCGTGTCCTTGACCACCACTGGGTAGTCTCTCCAAACCATGCGCCCTTCCAGCACATCCCTTGTAGTACCTTCGATATCGGTAACTATGGCCTGGTCGCGGCCTAGAATTCTGTTGAACAGGGATGATTTGCCCACGTTGGGCTCACCAGCAAGGACCAGCTGAACTCCTTCTCTTAGAGCTCTCCCCTTAGCGTAGGTATCCAGAAGTTGAGTGATCAGAGTATCCAAAGTGGTCAAATGCCTATTCACATGGTCACTTTGGACAGGTTGAATATCCTCAGTTGAGAAATCAATCTGAGCTTCCATCTGAGTCAAGGCCCACAGAAGACCGGATTCGATCTCCTTATATTTAAGGGAAAGCTCTCCCTGCAGCTGCCGGCTAGCTACGCGGGCCGCCGCGGATGTGCCGCTATGAATCAGATCCAGGACAGCTTCCGCCTGCACCAAGTCGACCTTGCCATTCATATAGGCGCGAAAGGTGAATTCGCCTTTTTCTGCCAGCCTAGCACCTGATCGGGTCAGAATCTGCAGGATGGAGTTCACCACAGCAGGTCCCCCGTGGCAGGAGATCTCAAGAGTCTCTTGGCCTGTATAGGATTTGCCATGGGCAAAGTAGGTCACCAAGACCTCATCCACCACGGCGCCAGATGCTGGATCTAAGAGCTTAGCCAGGTGGACCGTGTGGGTTGGGATGTTTTCCGGAAGCTTAGGGCAAAGAGTGCGCCCAATTGATAAAGACTGGGGACCTGAGACTCTCAGCACAGCAATCCCCCCTGTACCGGGGGGCGTGCTCAGAGCACAAATGGTATCTTCTAGATTATGAACATAAGCCATAAAGGGCTCTCAAAACACGCACCCTTACTGCTGATCTTGGCTGTACTGCGCTTCTTTCACAGTGTTGTTTTTGCGTGCAGGATAAATTTTGATCTTCTTAAAGAGGCCTTCACCCACCGAGCGACTCTTAACTCTGCCATCCTCAGCCAGAAACTGGTGAACGGTCTTTCGGTCCTTAGGGGCCAGCTGTCTTAAATAAACGGATCGACCTTGTTCAAGAGCCTTATCACGCAGCTTTTCCACAAGCTCGATCAAAGTCCTATCGGCTTCTTCGCGGAATCCGCGGCAATCCACCAGGACCTCAGGAGATTGATCAGGATAGTTGTGCTGAACGGCGCGCTTAAGAAACAACTGAAAAGAATCCAGCAGGGCTCCATCACGCTCGGTAAGCAGTTCATCGTCGTCGCCGAAGATTTCAACCTTCACGGTTTGGAACTCCGAGCCCTCGACTTCCACATCAACATCTGCTGAAAGGTCAAAGCCTCCGCGCTCGAAAATACCGTCCAGAAGATTTTCGACCAAATTCTCTAGACCTTTGTCACCCGATTTACCTTTACCGAACAGTCGACGAATGAAGCTCATGAATTCTCCTTTTTCTAGGCTTTCGCTGGAGTTAGGGCGGTACTGGCGCCATCTCTAGTCATAATAAACTGCTGAATCACTCCGAAGAGAGTACTTACAAATATATAGAGAGTTAGCCCGCTAGGAAGGGACAACATCATAAAACTGAATACAACCGGGATCATCATCATGATCTTCTTCTGAGTTGGATCCATAGCCGATGGGGTCAGAAGCTGCTGCAGGAACATAGTGACCCCCATCAAGATGGGAAGAACGTAGTAGGGATCTTTGGCGCTCAGGTCCTGAATCCACCAAATGAAGGGAGCCTGGTAAAGTTCGATGCTCTTACTGAACACTTGGTAAAGCGCCAGGAAGATGGGCAGCTGAATCAACATCGGCAAACACCCACCGATAGGGTTGACCTTTTCGCGCTTGAAAAGAGTGGCCATCTCTTCATTCATTTTCTGACGATCATCTTTGTACTTTTCTTTAAGAGCCTTCATGGGCCCTTGAAGCAGCTGCATTTTCTTCATGGAGCGGAAAGAAGAAATATTGAGCGGCAGCAGAATTCCACGAACAATCAACGTTAGGACGATAATTGCCAATCCCCAGTTGCCCAAGAGGCCTTCAAAAAAGGCGAGCACTCGCAAAAGAGGTTTGGCAAGGCTTGCAAAAAATCCCAAATCCATAATGGCCGGAAGCTCATCATTGACCTGGGTAAGCATCGGCAGCGATTTAGCGCCAAAGTAGATAGTTTGATCTAATGAAAGGGGAGTTTGAAAACTTAAAGGCTTTGTAACGAGCTCAGCTTTGACCCACTCTCCTTCACCGACAGCCTGAAACTCTAAATTTGACAGGACTGGTGAATTGTCGATCAAAGCCAAAGCAAAGTACTGCTGAGACAAACTCACCAAACTTGCTGCCACATAGGGCCCGAAAACTTTCGGCGACGTAGATTCCTTGATTTTAGAAGGGTCGAGGATCTCTCTGCGCTCTTTACCCTCATCGGTCACAGCAAAAATGTCTTGATGCTCAAAGGAAGGGAACAAAAAGGTCTTCTCGCGCTCCATGAGAGAATCGATCATAGTGAGGCGAAGTCCCGGGAAAGTTTTTAAATCTCCCTGAACCACCGTGTGCATGACAGCCGAGTACGTAGCCGGGTCAAAAACTAAGTGACGAGTGATAATCCAATCTCTGCCTTGAGACTCTCCGGCAAATTCGAACTCACCCATTTGCTCCACGGTGAAAAGAACATCCTCACCGGTGTCCTCCCATTTGAGACCAAAGTTAGTAAAGTCATCGCCAGGAGGACCCAGTTCAATGACTTCACCGTCGCGGCTTGTGAAGGCCGGTAATAGGATGGTGTCAAAACCCATACCGCGGCTGGTAAGGCTGACTTCATAACCTTTTCCTTTGACGACAAATTTTTCTTCTTGAAAGGCTATTTCCTGAACTTCTGATTCCTGATCTGCCGGCTC
>CAYRIE010000128.1:0-5186 GCA_964424215.1 uncultured Pseudobdellovibrionaceae bacterium | reverse complement strand
GTTCTGGGATCAGTTCACGCACCCATCGTGGAAGATGGGGAGTCTGAGACGAGCTTTGTTGCGACCTATTATTTTGGGGCCTTTAGTCAGGCGGTAGGTCTGAGAGACACCTACATAAGGTGGAGAAATAAAAAGAGCAGATTTCTTGAGTACGTAACAGTGGGTAAGTTTATCGCCCCCTTTGGACTACTGACCGATGAGCACAGAACCTACGCTCGATGGGCCACCCGGTCTACTTGGAACAGCTTTGACATGGGCGCCATGTTTTCTGGTGAGATCGGCAAAGGTCTTCACTGGGATTTTGCGGCGGTGAATGGGTTTCAAGGCAGCTCAACTGAAGGTGATGGAAACTTCTCTACAGGTGACACCTATGGACTTTACCTGAACCTAAGATCGCGGCCCTTTGCAAGGTCCCTCATTTTAGGAGCCAGTGGAAGCTTTTACCGCAGGCACAGTGGTCTTGAGAGCCCCTATGCGCTCTCGCTCTATTCAGCGCTAGGCCTTGAGGGGCTCAGCGGCGGCTTTGTGCGCGGCTCACTTCTTATGGAGTACGTCAGATCCCAGCACATGTCTGATGCGTCCATCAATAATGAGTGGGCTCGTCTGTTCACTCCCGGCCTGGAGCAGGCTTACGCAACGGCCCTTCAGAGCGCGATCGCAGAAGGTTACTACCTTCAGTTGCTCATTGACCTCACGCAGCGGCTCTCTCTTCAATACAAATGGGACCGCTACACACCCTCAGTAGACCATCAGGGTGATTATTTTGAGCGCTACGGTGCAGGCGTAAGGTATCAGTCTTCGGCGAACCTTCAGTGGATGGCCAGGGCAGAGTGGGCTGACATAGGTCGGCCCGGAGTGAGCTCCTCTGCAGCTGTGGCCGCCAACCACTACTGGCTCCTTGCCCACTTTTGGTTCTAACCGCTCTGCTTGAGCCTTAGATAACGCCACCACATAAGCCAAAACATCAAAGTAATCACACAGGGTCGGCAGATATCCTCTTTCCAACCCAGCTGCTTCGGCTGCGGCGCTTCCGCTGAGCAACGTAAAACAATTAAACAAATCAAGTCGAGTGGTTGCTGACTTTAAGCTTCCCTGTCAAGACTCTGGCATCGACAACGCAAACATTAAGGTTCAGACACTTTGAGGAGCTTCATATGACCAGAGAAGATCAGGATTTCGGGTGGTTCAAATTCAGTGCTGCTTTCCTTGTTATCTCACTGTCTTTTTATCCCACTTCTGAGGCGAGGTTCCATGTGGACCCCACTCAGCAGTACCACTTGCAGCCTGAGGGTAGTGATGATCACTTGCCTGGCCTAGATACGGGAATGATTTGCCAGGAAGCTCTGCCGCTCTCGCAAAAACGCAATTTTTATGAAGGCCTTGCCGTGCTTGCAAAAAGCAATCTTGAGAGCTTCTTTCTGCCGGAAAACCGCAAGCGGCTTCACAGCCAGCTTCTCGACAAGGTGACTCTGCCTCATCAGCCTGCTCTCTGGTTTGTGCCAGCCTCTCCGTCAACCCTGGTGCCCACAAATTTTGAGCAGCTGCCCGAGGAGACCTACTCCTTAAAAGATGAAATGAGGAGAGTGGCTGAGGCAAGGGCTCTTAATCTTGAAGAGCTCAGTGCTGAGCAGCTGGAGCATCAGTTGATCATGGAAAGAGAGCTTCACCGGAAGCTCTTTAACATTCATCAGGACAACTTAGATGAGTACCAGGACTGGGCCTTTCACTCCTTAACTCCCATGAATGCCTATCAACGGATTTTCGAAAACTATGTGAGCTCTTCTGTGTGGTGGAACCACTACGTGGTTGATTATGCAACGGCGGTAGCCGCTATTTTAAAAGAGCAGGAGAGCCGCATGGGCTGTATTCAGATGGAAGCTACTTTGTGGGCCCAAGCTGGATCGGCCCATCCTAAAGAAAATTAACCGTTAGAAAAGTGGCAATAGGCGAGCCTTCAGACGCCTGAAATTCGCTTAAGAATTGCGGATACGTAGGAAAGTCCCACAGGTCCGCCTACCAACAGGCTTAGCCAAACACCAAACAGAGCACAAGTTGTAACGACGATCCGAACGATGGTTTTGGGTTCCATGAGGCACTCCTAAGCTTGAGATCCTCTGTTCTAGCAAACTCCTGGTCCGGGCTCAACCAGTCTTCGGTCGAGGCTCGCGTATTTGCCAGAGAATCGTGATGCCAACCAGCATCATGATCACGCTGAGTAGCTGTCCTAGGGTCCATCCGCCCCACAAAAAGCCAACTTGGGGGTCGGGCTCTCGAAAATTCTCCAGCAGCCCACGGAAAAGTCCGTAACCGAGGAGAAATAAACCCGTAGCGCGGCCGCGGTGGGGCCAGAGTTTGTGCCTGCCGAGGAACAAAATCAGAAAAAGAAGCAGCCCCTCAGCGGCAGCTTCATAAAGTTGGGAGGGGTGCCGGGGAGTCAGATCTCCAGATAAAGGAAAAGCCATCCCCCACGGTGCCATGGTCGCTCTTCCGTAAAGCTCTCCGTTAATGAAGTTACCCACCCGTCCAAGGAGCAGCCCTAAGGGAAGAAATGTGGCGATCAGGTCTGAGTAATCCCACAAGCTTTCGTGGCGGCCCCTCGTCCAGAGAGCGAGTGCGAAGGTGCCGCCCAAAAGAGCGCCGTGAAAACTCATTCCACCGAGCCAAATCTGATAAATAGCCTCCGGGTGCTGAGCAAACAATTCGAAGTTGTACAAAAGAGCATAACCTAGCCGTCCGCCGACAAGAACTCCGACCCAGCTCCAGGCCATAGCTTCAAGCAGAGCCACGGCGCCCACTTGAAACGAGTGTCTGTACTTTAAAGTAAGGATCAAAATAATCGATAAGCCTAAAGGATAAAACAGCCAGTACCAGGAGATGGGCGCCTCTCCGATCCAGAAGGCAATTGGGTTGATGTCGTGAATCCATGTTGTCATACTGCTAAAATTGGAACCTAGTTGCTCAGCCTTGTCCACCGGAGAAGAGCGAAATAGGTTGGAATTTGCTGCAGGAGCTTGTTAGTCTGAAGCTTTTGAAAGGCGGTCCATGGTGCTTTTAGGCGAGGTCATCCCTTCGGCAGAGCTTCTTAAGCAAACCCTCAGAGAGAGAATTGTGTTCATGGATGGTGCGATGGGCACCATGGTGCAAAGCTATAAGTTGACCGAGGCTGATTATCGCGGGGAGATGTTTAAGGCTCACACCTTGGACCTAAAGGGGAACGCGGACGTTCTAAACGTCACCCGGCCTGACGTCATCACCGAAATTCACTACGGCTTCTTAAAGGCTGGCTGTGAGATTCTGGAAACCAACACCTTTAACTCAAATTCCATCTCTCAGGCGGACTACGAGCTTGGTGAGCATGTTGAGCTTCTCAACCGGCAGGGCGTTGAATGTGCTAAGCAGGCCAGAGCGCGCATTTTGCAAGAGGAGCCCGGCCGCAAGATTTGGATTGCTGGGGCCCTTGGGCCGACCACCAAAGCGGCCTCGCTTTCCCCGAGAGTGGATGAGCCAGGGTACCGCGCGATCAGCTTTGATGATCTTGTCACGTGCTACTATGAGCAGGCAAGGGCGCTCCTTGAAGCTGGCTGTGATCTACTTCTTCCTGAAACCACCTTTGACACGCTCAATTTAAAAGCTGCAATTCAAGCAGTGGAGAAGGCGCAAAAGGACTGCGGCACGGATGTGCCTATTATGCTCTCTGTCACAGTATCAGACGCCTCAGGAAGAACTCTTTCTGGGCAGACCATGGAGGCCTTTTGGCACTCCGTGGAGCATGCGCGGCCGCTTTCGGTGGGGCTTAACTGCGCGCTGGGTCCTCAGGCTATGCGGCCCCATTTAGAAGCACTCTCTAAGGCCGCGCCGGTGCACCTAAGCTGCTATCCTAATGCCGGCCTTCCCAATCCCTTAAGTGAGACGGGCTATGATGAAACCCCTGAGCAGATGGCCTCAGCCCTTAAAGAGTTTGGAGATGCGGGACTTTTGAACATTGTGGGCGGCTGCTGCGGCACCACACCTGATCATCTTAAAGAAATTATCAGATCCCTTAAGGAGGTGCGGCCACGCACCTTGCCTGAAGAAAATCACTTAACTCATTTTAGCGGACTTGAGCCGCTCAGCATTCCTACCACAGGGACAAGGCCTTTCCTGATGGTGGGTGAGCGCACCAATGTCACCGGCTCGCCGAAATTTGCCCGCATGGTAAGAGAGGGTAAGTTTGAGGCTGCTCTTGAAGTTGCTAGAAGTCAGGTGGTCAATGGAGCCAACATCATCGATGTGAACTTTGATGATGGCATGCTCGATGGGGTAGCTAGTATGACTAAGTTCCTCCATTTGATTTCTTCAGAGCCAGATCTGGCGCGCGTTCCGGTGATGATCGACTCCTCCAAATGGAGCGTGCTTGAAGCTGGACTTAAATGCCTTCAAGGTAAATCCATCGTCAACTCCATCTCCCTAAAAGAGGGGGAAGAGGAGTTTTTAGCTCACGCAAGGGCTGCCCATAGTTACGGCGCTGCTGTGGTGGTGATGGCCTTTGACGAGCAGGGGCAAGCCGTTGAGCGTGATGAGAAGGTGAGAATCTGTGAACGTGCTTACAAGCTGCTCACCGAGAAGGTGGGGTTTCGGCCTCAAGACATCATCTTTGATGCGAACATCCTAACAGTTGCCACGGGGATGAGCGAGCACGACAGGTACGCGCTGAATTTTCTTGAGGCTTTGCCTCTGATCAAGAAGCGGTGCCCAGGTGCTCTCACAAGCGGCGGACTCAGCAACATATCTTTTAGCTTCCGGGGCAACAACATCGTCCGCGAGGCTATGCACTCGGCGTTTTTGTTTCATGCCATCAAGGCAGGCCTTGATATGGCGATCGTCAATGCGGGTATGCTGACCGATTACGAGACCATTGATAAAAAGCTCTTAGAAAAAGTCGAAGATGTTCTTTTTGCGCGCCATGAAGGGGCTACCGAGGAGCTTATCGAGCTTGCTGAAACCTATAAGGGTAAGGCCAAGCAAGAGGGAGCCTCCGACGATAGCCTTAAATGGCGTGAGCTTCCCCTTGATGAGCGTATCAGTTATGCCATGGTCAAAGGCCTGGATCAGTTCATCATAGACGATGCGGAAGAGGCCCGGCTTAAGGCGGCAAGACCCCTAGATGTCATCGAAGGCCCTCTTATGGCGGGTATGAAAATCGTGGG
>CAYRIE010000127.1:0-5198 GCA_964424215.1 uncultured Pseudobdellovibrionaceae bacterium | reverse complement strand
GATTTCCAATCACGTACTCTTGGAGTCAGAACTTATCGGGGATTCAGAGCGCGACCGAGCGCAAATTTTCCGGGCCCTGCAAAAAGGCTCGGTTTATATGAGTCTGGATATTTTGGGAAATCCTGTCGGGTTCAATGCTGTTCTTCAGCAGGGGCGAAGAACGCTGCCTATCGGGAGCCAGGCCTCCTTGTCGGATGGGCCCATTTCTTTGGATGTCACTTTGCCAGAGGTGCCTCGCTACCCCTATGAAATAGTCTACTGGCACAATGGTCAGAAAATTCACAATGTTTCTTTGCCCAGCTCACAACTGACTTTAGAGGAGCCGGGCGTTTACCGCATTCAAGTTCGCGTCATACCCACCCTTCCCCTGCCGGATGGGAAAAAATGGACATCGTGGATCTTCACCAATCATTTCTATGTGACGCCCTAGGCCTTAGCGGCGCTCCATAAAGGGCCTTCCGCCGGTTGAATTTTTTTCCGGCTCATACAATAACAGAGTTATGGACTTTATCGCCTTCGATCTAGAGACAACTGGCACCGTTCCTGGAGTGGACCGCATCGTAGAAATTGGAGCGGTGAAGTTTTCCGACGGAGTTCCCGTGGAAACCTTCTCCACCCTGATCAACCCTGGAGTCCCCATTCCCGAGGGCGCCTCGCGAGTGAACGGAATCTTTGATGACATGGTTCAGGGAAAACCTTTGATTGAAGAGGTGCTAGAGCCTTTTGCCGAATTTTGCGGCGAGGTCGCGATTGCGGCCCACAACGCACCTTTTGACACCCAATTTTTGGTCTCAGATATTTTAAAGTGCGAGTCTTCTTGCCCCAGGGGCTTGGTGCTCGACACCTTGCCGATGGCCCGCAAAGTTTTTCCCGGACTTGCGAACTACAAATTGGGCACACTCACGGAGCACCTGGGAATCCCCTCAGGTCAGTTCCACCGCGCAGAAGAAGATGCCTCTTACTGCGGCTACTTACTTTTAAAAATTATCGAGAAGATCACCACTCCGGGCCGGCCCTGCGATGTAGAAAACTTGGTTCTTCTCACCGGCCGACCTGAATTTCGATTCCCAGTGGTCGATCGCACTTACAAGCAGCTCTCGCTTCTAGGTGAACTTTAGATCCTCTTAACTCCAGTGGAGATGGGCCATCTACGCCCGCGGCCAAAGGCATGAGCTGACACCCTTAAAATGGGTGGGGCCTGCCAGCGCTTGAACTCAGATCTGAGCAGCGCCTGAGCCAACCACTTTTCCGAAGCTGACCTGACGGGTCCTTTGTTTTCTATCACTTTATTCACAGCCTTATCCAGCTCTGGGTAGGGCGGCAGGCTGTCTTGGTCCTTCTGATTGGGCCTTAGCTCCGCAGAAGGGGCCCGCCCAGCAATCCGCTCTAAGGATTTACCGCCCCTTTCGCTGTAGAGCTCTGCCAGAGCAAACACCTGATGCTTTAGCAGATCTCCCAAGGGGGCTAGACCGCCGCACATGTCCCCGTAAAGGGTGGAGTAGCCGCTTGCAAACTCAGACTTGTTGGATGTGTTCAACAGAAGACTTCCTGCCTTGTTGGAGTAGGCCATCAGAAAAAGTGCTCTGAGCCTTGCTTGCAGGTTCTCGTGCATGACTGAAAACTCACTGGCACCCCAGGCGGTATCCAGCTGTTGAACCACGTGATCGTAGGTGGACCCTATAGGCAAAACATCAAGGGAAATGCCAAGGGTCTTAGCCAGTCCCTGAGCCAACTCTAAGCTCAGATCTTTACTGTGCGGACCAGGCATCGCCAAAGCGTGAACCTTATCAGGACCGAGAGCCTCGGCCGCAAGACAGGCCACTACTGCCGAATCTACGCCTCCGCTGAGCCCAAGGTGCACCTGTTTAAATCCGTTGTGATCACAGAACTCCCTTAGCCCTAAAAGCAGCGCCTGCCTGAGCACTTCAGCGTCTGGTTTTTTTGAAGGAGTAGAAAGCTTTTTAGTATCTTCCTCGTCCCAAACCTCAAGCTCCTCTGAGAAGGAGGAAAGTTGCAGCACCTTTTCGCCCTTGGAGTTAAGCACAAAGCTTGCACCATCAAAGATGACCTCATCCTGCGCACCCACGGTGTTGACATAAATTAGCGGAGCCTTGAAATGCTGACTTGTTTTTTTTGCCATCTCTAAGCGCAAATGATCTTTGCCCAGGCTAAAAGGTGAAGCGCTCAGATTGAAAATTAAATCCACATCCTTAGCTGACATTTCCTTCAAAGGATTGCTGGCGTGCAGACGAGCCTCTTTTTCCCAGGCCCAAATATCCTCGCACACCGTCACCAGAAGGCGTCGCCCCTTAAACTTCATCACATTCTTTTGAATGTTCCCGATGTGGAAGTGCCGTCCCTCATCGAAGATATCGTAGGCAGGCAGAAGCGACTTGTGAAAGAACTTCGGCTTCTTGTCTTTTTGGAAAACAGCAGCTGAATTGAAGAAAGGTTTACCCGGTCCGCTGTTGAGTGTGACCAGTCCTAAAATCACAAGAAGATCTGGCGGGATCTTGCTCGGAATCTTTTGGAAACAGGCCAGCTGATCGCTAACTGTCTGCTGGCGCTCTAAGAGGTCCGTCGGCGGATACCCGTAAAGGCTCATCTCCGGAAAGACAATGACATCAGCTCCCTGGGAGTGAGCCTTCCGGCACTGCTGAAGAATCTCAGCCTGATTGCGGCTGAAATCCCCCAGCGCGGAATTCATCTGTGCGAGCGCAACTTTCATCGGGCACCCTCTTTAAGAGAAGGTACAAAGTTACTTCATTTCCTGAAGATTCAACAGTAAGTTTGACTCCTTTTCAGCAGGGACCACTGCCGCTCCAGAAATCGACACTCTGTTGGAGTTGCCCTCAAGGTAGCCATGCCAATGATCGACTTCCATCTCCGGATACTTCCAGCAGTAGTAGCCGTCCCCGGAGTCCAAGTCAGCGGCCCAAACCCCCCTGGGCACACCGCCGAGTCTCTCTACTTTCCCCTCCCACTCCATGATTTCTTGCTCCAGCTGATTTTGCAGAGCCATGGCGCGAGATCCCCTAGGGTCGCTCAGAGCCTCAAGTTGCGCGGCCAGCGCATCCACCTTCAGAGATTTTTTGCGCGTGATCTTGAAAAGTAGGCGGCTAACTTTTTTAGCCTCTTCAAGATCGAACTTCTTTCCCCTCTTGATTTCAAAAACAGGTTCCATGTGTTCCCCCTCCCGTTTCCCTGCCTTTAAGACTAGCGAGGGACGGGATAAGGAAAAAAATTAAATCCGAAATCCGAACCAGATGTAATCTTTGCCCAGCAGATGCCTGTGGATTAAGCAGCTGCTGGATAATAATTTCAGGTTTGGGGTCAAAAGGGGCCAATTATTTATGAATCACCCGTTCGCTGGCGAAATAAAAGTTCGCTCACTGAGTGTCGCGGCTTTTGGAAATTTGGAGAATTTGCCCGCCGAGCAGAACTAAGATCCCGATGATAACAGCTAAGATGAGTAGATAACGCAGGAAGTTGCCAAGCGTGAAGGGCTCACCCTCTGGTCCTTCGTCCACAGAGGCGATGGCGCGCGGATCGAACTTAATTTTGGTGGCTCTTAGGCCTTCTTGATCTTCGGTAACCGGCAGAGGCCGCCGGCCAGTGGTACCACCAGCGCTTTCCGAGGTAGGGGTTCGGTACGTCTGCCGCGATAAAGATATTCCGCTGGAGGATTGCCCTGCGGTAGGGCCGGGCCTACGGACAATGGATCTGCTGTAAGTTCCTTCATCACCGCCCCCGCTTCCACCTTGAGCAGCCCTATCGCCGGAGGCCGAGCCCCCTTCGCCTTCTCTATCTGCTGCCGAGTCTTGTCCTATCCGGGAGCCAGCTCCGGCCCCGCCGCCGCTCCGAACGAGAGCGCCCCTGCTGCCATCATCTTCGGTTGCGGCACGGCCTCCACCAGAACCCGCAGCCCCCTCAGAGCTTGGATCCGCACCTTCTCTGGATCCTCCTTCTCCTCCGCCTCCTCCGCCGCCGCCACCGCCGCCGCCGCCGTCACCGATGGTGCCTGGACCAGCCTCTCCTAGCTCAAACGCCATGGGCCGGGCACAGCTTCCGGCAGAGGAGCCTCCGCCGATGGCAGGAAGCTCCCCAGTTTCTAGAAGGCACACAAGGTAGTTTCCAAAGTAGTTGTCGGCGTAATCTCTAAAGCCTGAGTGAAGCTGATAAACCAGACCTGAAATCACAGCAAAGCTGATAACAGCAAGGAGAACGACCTCCACCGTGGCCTGACCGGCCTCACTTAGCTCAAATTTAGACGCCCGTATTTTGTCGCTCAATTTCTTTGGCCTTTGCTCCGATCAATAATGAGACAAATGCTTTTCGGCAGAGAGGTTTGAATTAATGAGTCTTAAGAGCCCGAAAGCGGGGCCAATCCTTATTCTGACGCTGGCACTGCTGTTTACAGGTGCCCTCTCAGCCCAGCCGCGCGAGGGGAAGGCACAAAGGCATTTTCAGAACCGGGAATTCAACAAGGTCATCTCGACCTTAAAGGCGCCCCTGGACAAGCTCTCCACCAACTCGTTGAAAATGCTTTCTAGAGCCCACCAAGAGCAGAAAAACTGGGCCGAAGCGCAGCGTATCCTTGAGTACCTTAAAGAGAAGCTTCCAAAGGATCACCTGGTGGGACTCAATTTGGCTCGGGTTTATCTGGCTCAGGACCACACTGAAGAGGGTTTGCTAGAGTACAAGCGCACAACAACCCTCCAACCGCAATTTTTCACGGCCTATGAAGAGCAGCTAAAGTACTTCGAAGATAAAAGTAGGTTCGCTGATATGCGAGCACTGCTCACCGATATGCTCAAACAGTTCGGTGAACGAAAAGAAGTGGTTTTGGGCTTGTGCAGATCTTATTTTGAAGACGGCTACGTTGAGCAGTCCAAATCGTACTGCCACAAGGCGCTGCTGAAAGACGATAGCAATCCAGGTCCTTATGTTTACCTGGGGCTGACTCACAAAAACTCAGGCGATGCAGATGGTGCAGCCGAATGGATCTCTAAGGCGGGCTCACGCTTTCCAGCCTCAGAGATTGCCCAGTGGGCCGCCGGAGAGCTGGAAAGGGAAAAGGGAAACTTTTTAGGGGCCGAAGGGCACCTGATCAAAGCAAAGAGCGCGGAACCTAATTCCGTGCGAGTCTTAAAGAGCTTAGCAGAGGTGCAGTTTCAACTTGGAAAGTACAGCGAAGC
>CAYRIE010000126.1:0-5207 GCA_964424215.1 uncultured Pseudobdellovibrionaceae bacterium | reverse complement strand
CGGCCTCCTCCCTTTGACCCCCCAACACCCCGCACCCCCCACACCCAACGTGGGGTTGTAAGGGGTCAGTGGTGGGGCGGGCGGGAGGAGGGAAAGTTAAAAATTATTAAGAATAAGAGGAGTACGGGGATGGATAAGGAAAAAGGAAAGAAGACAGAGAAGGCAGAAGGCAAAGTGGCTAAGAGGATGTACCGGGTGCTTGGGATTCATCCGTATGTGGACCGGCGTGATGGCGAGGTCAAAAAGGAATTCGTCAAAGTTGGTGTGGCCTTTGAGCGGCCCAGTGAGGAGGGCATGGTTCTAAAGCTCAGCGCGCATTCAATTACGGGAGAGTACTTAATTGTAGGCCAAGAGAGGGACTCACAAGAAGGTCAGTGAATCTAAGAGAATTATTCTGTCCTGGATGGCGAGGTGTCTCCAGGACAGACCTTTAAAAGGGGGTCTGCAAAATGAGCCAGAAAAGTATTCAAACAAAATTGGATAATGGCTGGTCTTCAAGTAAGGTAGATAACGCAACCTCGATCTTTGACAACACAAAAGAAGACCAATGGCTTTCAACGCAAGAAGCAGCACGCTATTTATCCGTCTCTGAGAACGCCTTAAGAATTATGGCTCATCGTGGCCAGATTATGGCCTTTAAACTCGGTAGGCGGCTTAGGTTCCGCGGGTTTTAAAGTACCAGTAGGAGTAGCTAATGGAATAGAGCGCGCCCACGGTGAGCCCTATAACACCTGCTCCGCTGACCTTGAGCAAGGATAAGATCAGACAGAGTATCCCCAAGCCGACCCATACTTTGGCGGATGCTCGATGAGTGGCTCGCCAGTTCTTTTCGGACGCCAAAGTCCAGGGCGTGCGTATGCCAATAAAGAAGTTTCTTTCAACTTTGGCAAAGTAGTTGCCCAAGAAAATAGCGAACACCGCTAGAAGCATATCTACTTTGAAACCAAAGGGGCCATGGGGGTTCAGACTTTTCTGGATCATGAGGATGTGAAGGCCGCAGACTAGACCATTGGTTGTAAGTAAAAGCGCCGGTACAACTCTACTAGAGTGAGTTAGGGAGAACTGAGAAGGAGATCTTCGGATCAAATAGGGGACTGCGAGGGTGAGGGCCAGGGCGAGGGCAGGCAGGAAAAGCACTGCAATACTTTTGGGGTAAAAGGCTACGGGTTCACCCGAAAGGGATATTTGCCGTATGATTTGGTCGGGTAGGGAGTCATAGGTGAAAACTCCATAGAGAAAGCTAAGAGTAATTAAGAGGTAGCTCCATATATTGGCTTTAACGTGATTTGCCATTTTTTCCCCTGTCCTTAAATAGTTGCATCAAAACGGTCGCAAAATCTTCAAACACAGATGTGTTGATTGAATAATAAATGGACTGGCCTTCACGTCTGGTCACCACCAGGTCTGTAGCTTTGAGTTTGCTCAAGTGGTGGGAAAGGGATGCATTGGATATGGAGAAGTGTTGTGCGATCTCACCTACTGAAAGCTCCTCTGTCTTTTTCAAAAGGTCCAGAATCTTTCTGCGGTTAGGATCGGTGAGTGCCTCAAATATCCCCTGGGTTTTCATAATTAGATATATATCGAAATATCTATTAACAGTCAATACAAAATGAAGCTGGAGATGTAGCATTTCGTGCCTAGCTGGACTCAAATTGCCAGTGCAACTTTTCGGTTATAAAAGGCCTCAAAAGGTGTCCTATAATTTAGGCACTTTCGAGGTCTAAAATTAAGTCTGTCCTCCATTTTCTTTAGCTCTAGATCAGTTATTCTGTCTAGATCGGTTTTGCGGGAGATCCATTGGCGAAGTAAGCCAATGGTGTTTTCCACAGTTCCTCTTTGCTGGGGCTTCATTGGATCGCAGAAGTAGGTTGTAATTGGCAGTGCCCTGCCACGAAACTCTGAGCCGTTGTCGTTTGTAATGGTAAATGCCTTCTTTCCGGTAGCTTCGATGAGTTCAAGAGTTTTTAAGCCAAACTCCTTACTCGTCTGATCCTTGGGACTGCCAATTTTGGTGTATCGCGTTTTCCTATCCGTACACACGAGCAGTTGTTTTCGTTTTGCTCCGTACATTCCGTCACGCTCCCAGTCCCCTCGTCTTTCCCTTAGGTTGGCAGCCTGAGGGCGCTCACGGATGTTAAGCCGACCCCTTTTCAGGCTCCTTTGCTGAGCTATCCTGCCAGCCCCTCTGCTGCGCTGGCGGCGAAGAAGAGGGCGAAGGGGTGGGTGCCGGTCGACCAGCTGATAGATGCACTCGTGGCTTACTGAGGTGCGCTTCTCCCGCCTCAGACGACCAGAGATTTGGTCTGGGCTCCAGCCTTGGACAAGGGCTTCACATACAAAGTCCAACTTATCAGCCTTAAGCTTATAGGGTCTTCTGCAGCGTCTATAGCGCTCCCTAGCCATCTGATGGGCGTTGGAGCCCTTGTAGCTGTTGAATCCAAAATTCCTTCTAAGCTCCCGGTAAATGGTTGATCTGTGAAACCCCAAGTGAGAAGAAATTTTTGGAATCGACCATCTTGCTTGCATTAAGGCATCAATCTGGCATCTATCTTCGAAGGTCACTCTGCGGTATTTGCTCATTGCAACTCCTATTTGTTTTGGCGAATAGATAGGTACCGCGGAGTGGCCCCTTTTTTCAATCGCCGGAGTTGCACTGGAATATTGAACCTAGCCTAGGCACCGGTTTCAGGGTTTCAGGGCCATGAACGATTTCGTTCGGGCCACCTAACACCTAAAGGGCTACTTCGAGAGAGGCATTGATTTGGCTCCGAGGAATGCTGGTGGAGCGCCACACATCTTCGATCTCTTGGCTGAAGGCAAGAACAAGGCCCATGCGGTCGGTGAGATCGATGTGATTGGAGAGAGACCAATACATACTATCTTGTGACTCCTGACTTCCTCTGTTTCGAACTCCCGGCCCGATATTCAAGTTTATGCTCACGGGGATGGCTCGAAGGCTGAAGAAGTTCACCCTGCCTCGGATGGGACTTACAGACACAAAGAAGTAGCCTGACCAGTGGGGGCCTTGAGTCTCAGATTCGAGACCGATCAATGAAAACTCCTCGTCAACCCGGCGGTTCAGTGCGGTTGGGGCAAAACTAAATGTGCGCCCCAGAACGCCTAGTCCGAACAATTCTGTCAGTTGATAGGTGTACTTCAGTTGCAGGTGGAATACGTTCAGAAGCCGGTTGCCAGTTTCGTAACCCGCGCCGACTCCAACTCGGTGCCGGTTCCCCAAAGTGTCAAGGTCATCGGCGAGATAAAGATCCCCATAGGTTATGGTCTGCTCTTCATCGGGTTGGGCATGAACACTGCCTCCAGTAAATAATAGCAGACATAGAACTAGGGCCAACGGCTCCGCTACTTTCACCCCCAAAGGCATTTTGGACCTCCCGGCATATTGACGAGATAAGATTTACAACTCAGCTAAATATTAATCAAAAACATTCTACTTGGAATAAATATTGCTAGTTTGCTTCCGCGGGGAGCTGAGGTCGTGCTGTATTCGTTCACAGTGGAAAATCTTATAGTGTTTAGCTATAGACTGTTCATTTTAGGAGCAACGGGTCTGCTTGTGGCTGGCTGTGGCGGCGGTGATCCAGGAGTTTCTTACCGAGGAATTTCGGCCGAGAACGCGATCACTCTGCTCTCAAAGGCTGAAGGTCAGGAAGAGCAGCTGGCAGTTCTTAAGGCTGTGGAGTCCGATGCTCAGTTTGGTTTTGACTGGTTGTACTTCTGGGAATCCGTTAGGAATCAAAATCTTGAAGCGGGCTTAGAAGCTGCTGCAGACGATTTCTTGTTTCACCTGGGCGAGAAGTTTTGCGAATCCACCTCCTTCGATGCTTATGCGCAAGTGGTTCTCAGGCGGCCCTCCCACTATCCCAGAATAGTTCAGCCCAGCAGGAGCTGCTCGTTCGCCCTCAATGCGGACACCCTGATGAAATACTTCACAGTTTTAAGTTCTGGGGAGATTTCGGAAGAGCTTGGGGACCGCTATCTGGTGGAGCTTCTTTCTTCCTATAGCCAAAAGGTGCCCTCCCATCAAATGCAGGAGATCCTAAATCAACGCACGGAACGACAGTGGGCGGAGCTGCTCCACAGGCTTGTCCATGGCGAGCAAGCGGATTTGGCGCTTCAGCTTCTAAGTGTTCATCAGAAGATCTTCGGTGTTGTCCATTTTCTGGAGCTTATGACAGCACCTATTCTGGCCAGCCCACAGTTACTGGAAAAGTTCACAGAAGCGCTTGGTCTCAATTTTGTTCTGCGGTTGTTAACAACTTCTCCAGAGAGAGTCTCGGTCGTGCCGGAGATCCTTCAAGCTCACTGGGAATCTTCAATGGCGTACTTGGCAAGGGTGTACGCAGCGAGTCCGCCGCCGAGTGAAGAAGATATGTCTTGGGATACCTACCTTGCCGAACTCTATGCGCAATACAAAAGCACCGCTCTGCTGTTAAATCATTTAAGGCTTAAGGTGCCGGCTTCTTTCCTTTTGCAAATTGAGGAAGTGCTTTTGCGAAAGCTAGAGGCTGCGCTCGGGTCTAATGATAAGGCGGCCAGGACGTTCTTCAGCTCCGCGAAAGTGATTTGAGATGACAGGTACTTCCCACTTTGAACTTGTCGACCCTATTTTCTTCGAGTTCCTCGCTAAACATGGACTGACTTATATCGGTTGGGACTTTTCCTCGGTGGATCTTCGGTATGCCTGCGTTGGATTAGCACAAAACGGTAGCCCGTTGTACATAGTAAGTATCAACCGGGTTGAGAATGGGAAGGCAACGGTTGCGTTGTGGGATTCTGAAAAGTCCACAGAGGTTATGAAGGAAACAGTCGATTTACCTCAGCTGCTGCCAACACTCGATAGCTATTACTATTTGGCAAAAGCCGAGATAGCAAAGCTTGAGAACTACTATAATTACGATTCACTCGCTGAGAAATTTCTTCTATGGAACAGGCGTCGGAGTGTCATCAGTAGGTCCTGCAATGAAAGCAATTGGGAATTTCTTTTCAATCATGAGTTTTATCGTACTGAGCCGTTAAGAATTCGGTTCCAATTTGAGAGGGAGAAGTATTCGGTTTCAGTTTTGAGCCTTGATAAATCTATAGTTTACGCTGAGACCAAATTTGAGCCATTATCCATCGATGATGGTCTGCCGGGGAGCACCTGGATAGGTTTTGACATCCAAGAAGCGATAAGCCGCTACTGTCGT
>CAYRIE010000125.1:0-5207 GCA_964424215.1 uncultured Pseudobdellovibrionaceae bacterium | reverse complement strand
TTGATGACCTTAGCCCCATTGTTAACCGCATAGAAGATGGCCTGAATGGCGTCACTTGTGGCGCCTCTGCCGGAGGCGTCCAGAAATTTAAGCGCCATGATCTTAATTCGTGACGCTTGGGGAGCGGAAAAAATGTTTTGCTCTACTCCTAAGATGATTCCCGCCACGTGGGTTCCGTGATCGGAATCGTCCATCGGATGGGCCGAACCACTCACAAAATTCCAGCCGTGCACGTCCCCCGGATAACCATTGCCATCATGATCGTAACTGCTTCCCTGAACTTCTCGGGGGTTGATCCAAATGGCCTGGGCCTCTTCAAAGATTTCATGTTCATAGTCTACGCCCGAGTCAATTACGGCCACCACTACATGATCCGGATAATTAGAAAGTGCGCTCCAGGCCTCTTCCATCCCAACAGGCGCATTGGACTGCAAGTACTGAGGCCCCGCTAAAAGCGCATTCACAGAAAAAGCGTTGTACTCAAGCTCTGTGCCGGGCTCAACTCCCATACTTTGCTGATAAAGATAGTAATCGGGTTCCACAAATTCGATGTCTGGATTTTGCTCTAAGGACTGAACCATCGCGTTCACATCTTGTCCGGCAGGAACAGAGACCTCATGCATGTTGAGGCCCTGCCAAGATCTGTTCAGGTGAAGGGCTGAGCCGGATTTCTGATGACGAAGTTGATTCATGGCTTGAAAGGAGGTTTGTCCTTTCATTTTGACGAGCAGGCGACCTTCCGCATAGTCCTGAGCGGACGCAGCAGAAGTTACTAAGATCATACCTAAGAAGAAACCCAAGGCAGCCTGCCACCTTAAATAGGTGGCAGGGCTCGAAACTGTTGGCGTGGGACGGTGGATACGTACCAAAAAAGTCCTCCTGGTTTCCCCGATAAGGACCTATCGGTGGAGGAGCTCCTGGTCTAAAGGTCATGCACTGAAAAAAAGTTCAGCAAAAACTCTCAGTCTCAATTTGAGACTTAAATATCGGTGTCGTACTTTCTAACCTTGGCACGCTCCCTTACGGACTGAACCCAACTGCCCAGAACGGTCTGGGCTTGCTGCTGGGCCAAAAAGGATTCGAACTGCTGAGCAAAGCCTTCCATTTCGTTACTTTCCTCAAAGCGTCTCTCTTTAAGTCGTACGAAGAAGGTCTTCTCGCCGACCCTGATGGTCTGTTTGGACATCTCACCTGGCTCCTTAAGTTCAAAGGCGGCGCGCATAAAGGTGTCGCTGGAACCTACGCCTGGAATCATCGTCTGCGTTAGATCGAACAGTCCAGTTTCCTTCCAGCTCAATCGGTGGTCCGTAACCAGGCTAGCCACGGCCTGCCAGTCTTCGGCTTGAATAGACTCTTTCATCAAGTCCACAAGACGCCGAATGTACTCCTCTCTCAGAAGCTCTTGAGCCAGCTCTCCTTGCACCTCTTCTAAAGGCCTTACAGAAGCTGCTCTGCGCTCTTCCACCTTTACGATATGAAATCCTTGGTCTGTGGCGATGGGCCCGGTGACCTCACCTGCGGGAGTGTTGAAAACGATAGTGTCAAACTCAGGTTCGTGAGCGCCGCGAGCAAAAAACCCAAGGTCACCACCGCGGCTTTTTGTGAACTCATCAATGCTGTGTTCTGCTACGAGCTTTTCAAAGGCCTCTGTCTTGGCCAGCTCATACACCTTTTCCGCCAACTCCTTCGGGTTCTCAGTTTCTAAATCCCTGGGCAGCAGAATCTGGCGAGCTCGCACCTGCTCGGGCTGGGAGTAACGGTCGGACAGGCGCTGGTGATAAAGATCCTCAACCTGTGTTTTTCTGGCTGGGTCCGCTAGAAAAGAGGCCACCTCTTCAGCCGTAAAGTGGCGGGCTTGAGCGGATTCTGGAGCGATCTCTATGTACTCGGCGTTGATTTTTAGGTTTCTAAGAGAGGACTGCTTCTCCTGAGCGAGGCTGAACGGCTTGAGCGCCATCTGAAACGCAAGATTCACTTTCTGGATGACGGCACCTTCTCTTAAGGACTGCTCAAACGCTCGTGCATTGATTTGGTTCAAACGCAATATTTCGCGGTACTTGGTCGGCGAGAACTGGCCGTCTTCCAAGAAAGCCTCGTAACCTGAGATCTGATCGAGCACTTCTTGGGGACTGATCAGAAGGGGAATGGTCGCAGCCTCTTGAACAATGAGCTTCCTCTGGATCATGGACTCCAGAATTTGGTCCTTCATCGCGCGCTCCTGCGCGGTGTTCATCTTGCCTGCGGTTTGGCGCTGCTGTTCCAAGGCGCGACTGACCTCAGCTTGGGTGATGCGATCCCTATTGACGTCGGCTGCAGTTCCACCCGAACCAAAAAGTTGCTCGTTCACGATGCCAAAGAAGGTCAGCCCGATGGTTCCCAGCCCCAGCAAAGTCCAAAGCATCACCTTGGGCAAAAGGCCCTTTTTCTTTTTCATAGTATCTAACATCGATCACTCCTTACCCGCAGTTTGGGCCCCTAGAGATATGTTGGAATCCCCTCGAAAAACTGATAGTTATTTTATATGAACTTCTTCTCATTTGACTTGCGCAAAATTTTAATAGGGATGTTCCTTTTAGCGATACCACTGGTTTTGTTGAACGTCGAACACAATCCCGAAGACAGCGCGTGGTATAAAAAGCCCTTTCTCTGGAGCTTGGGTATGCTCCAGTCCACCTACCAGGGATTTGTGGAGTCGGTGGCCTCTACCACCGACACCTACCTCAATTTGGTGGATCTGAAAAAAAGAGCTGCCGAAGTCCAAGAGAACAATAAAAAACTGACCATTCAGCTTCAGCAGCTGGAAGAGTTCAAGCTGGAGAACCAGCGGCTTAGAGCTCTTCTCAATTTTAAAGCCAATGCACCCATGGACCTGGTCGCGGCCCAGGTTATCGGTCAGGATATCTCTTCAGACCATTACACCTTGTTCATCAACAAGGGCACCCAGCACGGGCTGGAAAAGCTCCACGGCGTGATCACCACCGAGGGTGTGGTGGGCTATGTTTTTAACCCGCAACCCCTCACCTCTCAGGTCCTCTTACTTACCGATCGCTCCGCCAGCATAGACGCAATTGTGCAGCGCACTAGGGCCCGGGGGATTATGAGCGGGCGAACTGCCACCAGCGCCAGGCTCCGATATCTTGAGCGCGTCGAACACGCTCAGGAAGGAGATCGGGTGGTAACCAGTGGACTTCAGGGGTTCTTTCCCAAAGGCTTTCCCATCGGAACTGTGACGGCCATGAGATCCACCGACCATGGTATCTCGCTGGAAGCCTATGTGCAGCCGGTGATTAATCCCATGCAGGTTGAAGAGGTCTTTGTTATCCTCCATGCTCACGGGGCGGAGTTTACCGACTCGGATTTGGCGAGCCTCACTGAGCCGCCGCCGGCGCCCGCTGAGGAGGTCGCCCTCCCCCTCACGCCTCCTAAGGATACTTTGTGAAGCAGCTTTTTTTTCATCTCACCCACGGGCTGATTCACATCATGCTGCTACTTATCCTGCTGTCTTTTCAGTCATCTCTTTGGCCCATGCTCCTTGGGCCCTTTCCGCCGCTTCTATGGCTGGTGCCGGTGGTCTACTTTGCCATCTACTTTCCTACGATCCCGGCCTACATCTACACCTTTAGCGTAGCGCTTCTGGCCTCCTTTGCCTCCTCGGCAACACCCTTCGTGTTCGTCTTTAGCCTCGGGGCACTGGTGGCAGTTTTGTCCTATGCAAGACGCCATATTTTTTGGATGGGGCCGACCTATTTGGTTTTGGGCGTTTTTGTGGGCTCACTTTTATTCCCCCCACTGGTTTGGCTGGCATCGCAAATGGTCGAACCCCATCCGCTCACGCACCCTCACCTTCTCTCCTGGGTGTTTCAAATTTTGCTGACTCCCTGGGTAGCCTTCTTGCTCTACAAACCCCTGACCCGCCTGGATAGGCTCTTATTATCTGAGGGAATGTTTCGCAGTTTGGGGGCGACAGCAGAATGAGCACCTACGTGAATGACCCCGGCTTGGGCACCAAGCTTCTTGCTGCAAGATACCGCATCCTTTACATCACGGTGCTTTTAACCTTTGGAATTTTCCTGAGCCGGCTTTGGTTTTTGCAGATTCTCTCCGGTAAAGAGCTCAGAAGGTTTTCAGAGCAGAACCTTCTTAAAGAGGTCAACATCTACGCTCCTCGCGGTTTTATCTTAGATCGCGACGGCAAAATCATGGTGGAAAACCTTCCCTCTTTCGAGGCCACGCTTTCCCCGCAGTACACCGAAAATTTAGAAGGAACAGCAGCCGCCGTGGCCGAGGTCCTTGATCTAAAAGCCAGCAACATTGTGGAGATGGTTCAAACCAGCCGGCGCATGAACGGATCCTTTCGCCCCGTGGTGGTCAAAAACAACTTGAGCCGAGACGAGGTTTTTGAACTGGAGCTTTTGAAGCTGGATCATTCAGGCCTGGATGTGCGTGAGTACGTGCTTCGAAGTTATCCTATGGGCGCCAACGGCGCTCAACTCTTGGGGTACGTGGGCGAGATCTCCAAGGAGCAACTAAAAAAGCTCAACGAAACATCACCGACGCCGTTTAAGCAGGGTGATATTCTGGGCCGCGCGGGAATCGAGGCGGTTTACGATCGCTACCTCAGAGGAAAAGACGGTCTGCGTTTCATTAAGGTGGACGCTCGCGGCCGGGAGGCCAACACCGAAGATGACTTCCTCAGAGCTCTGAGCCGCATTCAACCCGCGGAGCGTGGCTCAGACGTGCACTTGACCATTGATAAAGAAGTTCAAGAGGCTGCCTTTAAGACCTTTGAAGACCACGAGCGCACCGGGGCGCTGGTGGCCGTGGGCCGCCAAGGCGAGGTCCTTGCCTGGGTGAGCTATCCATCCTTTAACCCCAACGACTTTGCCTCAGGTATTTCCTCTAAGCTTTGGTCCTCGCTGATCAACGACCCTGACAAACCCCTGCGCAACAAAGTGATTCAGGACTGGAACTCACCAGGATCTGCCTTTAAGCCCTTCGTGGCGCTTGCGGCCTTGCAAGAGGGCGAGATCCGCCGGGACACCAAGATTCACGCTCCGGGCTCCATCCGGTTTGGGAACCGTACCTATCACGATCACACCAGATACGGACAGGGTATGGTGAGTGTCCGCGAAGCCCTTGAAAAGTCCTCCAATGTTTTCTTTTATAAGCTCGGCATCGCTTTGGGCGTTGATCGAATGGCCAAATAT
>CAYRIE010000124.1:0-5237 GCA_964424215.1 uncultured Pseudobdellovibrionaceae bacterium | reverse complement strand
GTAAAGGAAAACATCGCTAGAGACACTGATGTTCTTTACTTTTTAGCTGAGCTCTTTGAGCGGCACATCGAGGAGAGTAGAATCTTCCGGCCCGTTGAAACCGTGCGTGAGTTCGAGCGCACCTTAAAGCTTGAGACCAATTTTGCGGTTGAGGCCAACAACATCCGAAGGTTTGCTGAGAACTTTGATCAGGATGAGCACATCCGTATCCCGAGAGTTTACACCGATCTGTCCTCATCTGAGATCCTGGTGATGGAGTACTTCGCAGGCCCGACCTTAAGTGATAGCAACTGGGAAGAGGCCCCCGGCCTTGATAAGCAGGAGCTGCTCTCTGCTGGCGTGCGTGGATACTTAGAGATGGTCTTTGAGCATGGATTTTTCCACGGGGATCTGCACTCCGGGAACATCGTGCTTTTGCCTAACAACCAAATCGGTCTGATCGATTTTGGCGCTGTGGGCAGGTTGAGTCGGAAAACCCAAGGCAAGGTCGTATCCATGTTTTTGTCTCTCGCCAGGGAGGATTATGACAGCCTGGCACAGGACTACTTGGACCTGGCGCCCTTTGACGAGCGCACCAACCCGGAGGACTTTGCTAGAGACCTAAGGGGGCTGATCGCGCCTTTTTTTGGCCTGACGGCCAGGAACGTGAACCTTGGCTTTATGCTTATGAACTCCTCTAGTATGGCGGCCCATCACCATGTGGCGCTGCCGTCGGATCTGCTGCTGTTTTTTAAATCGCTGATGGCAGTTGAAGGCATGGGCCGCAGGATTTTAGATGACTTTGACCTTCTCCCCGAAGTTTTGGAGTTTGCCAAAGGCCTGATCAAGGTGCGCTATGAGCCGCAAAAGGTTTTAAGTGACTTTTTAGCTTGGGGCAAAGATTCCGCAGACCTTGTTGCGACCTCACCGAGGCTCTTAAAGCACTTTTTAAGACGGGTGAATCATCCCTCCTATGAGGTGAAGGTCGACATCCAGCGGATTGAAAGGTTGCGGTCGGGGATCGTGTATGGCGGTGAGCTGCTGTTCTTAGGTCTGGTGATCGCAGGTCTACTGGTTGGCGGAAGCGCCCTGGTAACAGCGCAGCCGAACGCTTTGCCCAGCTATGCTCCGGTGGTGCTGTTTTCAGCAGCCGGGTTTTTGATGCTGGTTGCGATCTTTAATTATATCAGGAAGTCCTAAAAAATAGGGCCCGAGCCACATAGCCCGGACCCTCTACTAAATACTTAGCCTAAAAGCTTAAGAGCCACTTGTTGCATACTGTTGGTCTGGCCAAGAACTGAAACTCCAGCTTGCATCAAAATGCTGTTGCGTGTGAGTTCAGCTGACTCTTCAGCCACATCCGTATCACGAATTCTAGAATTCGCTGCTGACAAGTTCTCGTGGGCGATATTCAGGTTGTTGACCGTACTCTGGAGCCTGTTTTGAAGCGCTCCCAAGTTGGCGCGCATCGCATTCACACTCACCATGGCATCGTCCACCACGGCCAGGCTATTTTGCGCCATCTCTTTAGTGGCCAAGGACTCACTCACAACTCCCAAAGCTTCCAGACTTGCGTTGGCCGCTCCGGCGTTAAATGAGATTCGATCCTTGAAGGCATCGTTGTAAATGCCCACCTGAATGTCGAACAGTCCTCCTGTCCCGTTGAGAAGGTCTCGTCCGTTGAACTCGGTCACCTCTGAGATCCGTTGAATTTCAGATTTGAGCTGTTGATATTCTACGTCCAAAAACTTTCTCTCCGTATCGCCGATCGTGTCTGAGGCCGCCTGCACGCCGAGCTCTCTAAGCCGAATCAGCATATTTGAAATTTCATTAAGACCACCTTCCGCAATCTGCACCAGTGAAATGCCGTCGTTAGCATTTCGATTGGCCTGCTTCATACCGCGGATTTGCCCTCTTAAGTTCTCACTGATGGCCAATCCCGCCGCGTCATCGGCTGCCTGGTTGATCCGGTATCCTGAGCTGAGTCTAGCGAGGGATCTATCCAGGTTGAGGTTGGTGGACACTAGGTTTCTCTGCGCATTCAGAGACGCCACGTTGGTCGTTATCCGTAATGACATATCTATCCTCCTTGCATATCTAATCCTCCTTGATTAGGACCATCCATTTGGTCATGAGGCACTTCATGTGCCTTGGTTACAAAACACCTTGATCTTTGGATCGGAAGATTTGCTTTAGGGGATAAGTCTAGATTTTTAGGGAAGCTGCGGCGGGTGCAAAAATAAGGGGAACTTTCGTCCCCCTTAAGTGCAGGAAACAGAGGCCAGGTTCACTCTCGTCTGAGGTCAGCCACTCGGGGGTGAACTCACGGCAGAGCCGAGAGTTCGCGAGCTAGAGACCTACCTACCGAAGCTTCTTAGGAGAAGCTTCGGTTCAGGAGAGTCAATGCAGAGTTAGCTGTTTGGTTGGCTTGTGAAAGCACAGCGACTCCGGCATTGGTCAATATGTTGTTTCGAGTCATCTCAGCTGTTTCCTCAGCGATGTCCGTGTCACGAACCCTTGAGTTGGCAGCTGACATGTTCTCGATGGACACATGCGTGTTAGATATCGTCGACTGAAGCCGGTTCTGGATCGCACCAAAATCGGCACGCATCGCAGATACGGAAACAATCGCCTCATCAATAGCAGCTAATGAGTTTTGTGCTGACGCTTTGTCGGCCACACTCGTTAAGTTCACGCCCAGGGCTGCCGTGTTGGCGTCAGCCTTTGAGGCATCAAACGAGATGCGGTCCACGTTGGCGTCGTTTCGAGTTCCGACCTGAAAATCCAGGACCGAGCCCGTTCCGCTCAGGAGGGGGGTGCCGTTAAATTCCGTTCCCTGAGCAATTCGGTCAATCTCCTGAAGGAGCTGATCAAATTCCACGTTGAGGAACTGTCTTTCAACAGGACCGATCGTGTCTGAAGCGGCCTGAACGCCCAGCTCTCTTAATCTAATAAGAATTGAGCTGACCTCGTTGAGCGAACCTTCAGCGACTTGAATGAGAGACACTCCGTCTTGAGCGTTTCTCGCGGCTTGCTTGAGTCCGCGGATTTGAGCTCTCAGGTTCTCTGAGATGGCCAAACCGGCGGCGTCGTCCCCGGCTCTGTTGATCCGGTAACCTGAGGACAGTCGCTCTAAGCTCTTATCGAGCGCAAGCTTCGTCCCAAACAGGTTCCTCTGAGCATTCAGAGACGCCGTGTTGGTGTTGATACGAAGACCCATGGTATTCCTCCTCCTTGAAGTGTCCGGAGCTTCTTTCCTTGAAGCTCCCTGAACCCTGTGTGGTTCAGTGGGCAGTTTCTACTTTCAAGAAACTCATCGGCGTCTCACTTTGAGTCTTAAGGCAAAAGTGTCTCAAAATAGAATTCTGGACCTTCGGCCCCGCAGCCGGTGGGGGCTGCATCAATTTGGGAAAGATACCGGCTGAGATCGACAGCTCTCCAGAGTTTGAGGGGCCTAGCCGATAAGAACACATATGGTGTTTAATAGTACGTTTGCTAATCCATTAAAAAAGTTCTGCCTTCTTCTCCTCCTTACTACCGGCCTAGCGGGCTGCGGTCAGTTCGTTAACAACGCGCTGACGGGCACCTTCGGAAAGCCCGGCTATTTTAAAATTCAGTCGGCCCAAGATACGGTCACTTTAGATGAGGGCGATACGGTCCACATCTATTTAAGTCTGAGCGCAAAAGGTCCAGAGGATGTGGAGACCAACTGGGAAATTCTAGGTGGCGCAGGAGAGTTCACTCAGCACCAAGGCACCTTTATCATTTCCGGGGGCTCGATGTCAGCCCAGGTGCCGCCCATAACTCCTATAATAGACGCCAACCTGGAAGGGGATGTCAGTTATAAGCTGGTTATCTCTTCCGACAGATTAACTAATAAGGACAAAAAACTTGAGATCACACTCCGCGTGATCGATCAGACCACCCCGGCTCAGTTAGCTCTGTCACCTGGGCCTGAAATCATTTTCCCGGCAGTCGCCGTCCCTACAAGCAGCAGTGTCCTTGTCACCGTAACAAACTCCGGTGAAGCGGCGGCCACAGACCTGGCCTTTTCAACCCTGGCGGCTCCCTTTAGATACTTAGGTGGCGACTTTCCTGGAACTGGCGGCACTTGCGGGGTGACCCTGGCAGGCGGGAGCAGCTGTCAGGTGGCCCTTGAGTTTTCACCTGACACCGAAGGTCTTTACTCAGAAGAGTTGAGCCTTTCCTACAAAGACTACAAAAGCCCTCAGATCACAAATGTCATCCAGCTATCCGCAGTGGCGGGGGACGTGATCGCTGAAATCCTCAGCGGGGCCCCAGCCACTCACTCCAACCAGACTTCGCTGAACATCCAAATTGGGGGCAGCATCACAGGCTATCGGTACAAGGTGGGGCTAGCTGCCACCACCAACTGCGCCATTGGCGGCGACTACTCCTTAGAGGTGGGCACAAGCTCCCCTATCCTTGATGACATTTCTGCTCTGGCAGATGGGAGCCTCAAACTCTGCGTGGTTGGAACCAATGGTCTTGAGTGGCAAGAGTTTTTTGAGGCCACCGCACACCTTTGGAACAAGGATACGGCAGCACCAACGGGCGCAACGCTGGTCATCAATGGCGGAGATGACTACACTAGTAATGAGGAAGTGACCCTCACCCTTAGCGCCACAGATCCCCTAGCTCTTGAAATGTACATCACCAATAGTTCTGGCTGCGCCGCAGGTGGCGACTGGGAAAGTTTTCAGGCCTCAGCTCCATGGACTTTAGGGCAAACGAGGGCTCAGGCCACTGTTTATGCTGCCTTTAGAGACGCTGCCGGCAACAGCACAGGCTGTATAAGTCAAACCATCCTTCACGATGATCAAAGCCCCAATGAACCCACAGGCATTTCACTAGGCGCCGTGCCTCAGTCCTTCAGCACCACTCCAGAAATCTATTTTACCGATGCAACCGACGTGGGTCCTGCGGGAATTGAAAAGCATCAAGTGCAGCTCCGCGCAGCAGACGATTCCATCGTTGAGGCCTGGCAGGATTTTGAAAGCGGTCAGGTGATCTCAGGTCTCACCCTCACCCACGGTGAGCAGTACTACGCTAAAATCAGGGCCATCGACAAAGCTGGCAACGAAAGCGCTGGAGCTAGCACAGCCACCTGGACTGTGAACGGAG
Source organism: uncultured Pseudobdellovibrionaceae bacterium (assembly GCA_964424215.1). GTDB lineage: Bacteria > Bdellovibrionota > Bdellovibrionia > Bdellovibrionales > JAGQZY01 > CAYRIE01. The sequence goes on along the minus strand of CAYRIE010000124.1, from coordinate 113 downwards.
TTCTTGAAGCCACTATCTCGGGGGCACCTGAGAACACCTCAAATGTACTTACACTTGACATTGAAGTGGGCGGTAACGGCATCACAATTTACAAATACAAATTAGGTCCCTTG
>CAYRIE010000123.1:0-5259 GCA_964424215.1 uncultured Pseudobdellovibrionaceae bacterium | reverse complement strand
CTCCTGACCCCTTACAACCACTCGTTGGGTGTGAGGGGTCAGGAGTGTGGCGGGATCAAAGGGAGGAGGCCGATTTTGTCTAAGCCACTGAATTTTCATGGTTTGGGAGGATGGAGAAGCCCGTTGAATAACTACACCCAAAACACATTTTGGATTTTATTGTCTACACCCCCTTTCCAGCCACAGGAGCCTGAACGTTTTGAACTTCAAGAGCTGAAGGAAACACATCATCTAGAAATCGTGTTCCATTAAGCCCCTCAAACCGGACACCTAAGGGCTCTTTTAAAAACTCGTGAATATTGCAGAAGAGAACTTTCTGCGGATTTAAAAACTCATTATCTTTACTTAACTGAAGCCATAGCGGCTCATAAATGGCCTGCAAGTGACTAGCGAGATAGTCGCTCCCGCAAAAATAAAGAACCGATCCTATGTCCTTACTTTCAAGATAGGACTTCAATACGGCTCTCACACGCCTAATGGACTTAGCAGTAAGCTCCACCTCTAAGGCCTGATAAACGCCGGGCAAGTCTGGGTTAGAGTAAATCATGTCCGGCCGGTGGGGCTTCTTGGCACCATCAAGGTCAATCATGAGGTCCATCTGGAGTCCAAAGTAGAGCATTTCAGATTCGGTTATGAGTCTTCCATAGTGAAAGAGACTTTCTAGCTCAATCCCAACACGAGAACAAAAAGCAGAATGCTTGGTGGTGAGGGTGGGTCTGTGGAGATTTGTGCTTTTCACCTCGTTGATGTCTCTCTTTAATAGAGCGGCAACATCCTCTATTTTTGAGGGTAGTATTCTAAGAAGAAAGTTCCCTTGATCGGTAATCTTATCTTCAACGACACCAAGGCCCCTGTACCTCTTTAATCTCCGATGTGAGATTCTGCGATTATCTTTATAGAGTTTTCTTCTTAGAAGGCGGTAGTCCACCACGCCGTATTTGATCAGCCAGCTCATCAATACCTGGTCTCGCTTGGTGAAATAAGTGCTTACTTCCTTACTCATCCGAGCCTCCATCACTTTTAGCTGAGCTCTCCTTGCACTCAATTTTAGGCTTTCTTAGACGTTTTCTTATCTTCGGCCCGTGAGTGCTGCCTTTAGTGCCCTTTGCCTCATTAAGACGCTCAATGAGCTGGCTGACGTCGATCTCCTCATCTGGCTTTTCCAGCATGTTTTTTAAAAGCCTTTTGACGTCAAAGCTCTTTTTTTGAAACTCCTCAATTCTGGTTACATCCAGCTCCAAGAGCAGCTCACTTACAACAAGTGGTGCATCAACAATGCCCGCATCAAAGCTCTCGTTGGCTTTTAGCAGCCATTGATCGAGATGATCTTTGGCACCTTTGGAAATGGAAATTTTGAATATTTTCGACATCTCTTCCTCCTTTTTCATTAGTTACGGAACTTTCCTGGCTCGATAAGAACCCAAACAAAGTGCGGCTCGTGATAGATGTTGCCATCCACATAGCCCTCCAAATATCTGCGCTCCAACTTGGCAGGTTCCCATCTGCCGTTAGCAAGCCCTGCGGGATCACCGTAGTACCCCTGGGGCGCTCGCCCTGCCTTTCTCTGGCTCTCCTCAATGGCAGCTTGAATCTTTTTTTCCTGGCTTTTGTGGATGGCGTGACCTGCGATAGCTCCGACCCCAGCACCGAGGGCCGTTCCAATAACGACGTTCTTGGCTCTTTGTGCGCTACTTCCTTTGGAGTAGTTCCAGGAGGCAGCAGCCCCTACGGCTCCTCCGGCGGCAGCTCCAGCACCCAAAGTCCCACGCGACAAAATGTATTGGCAATGGACTACTCCCACATGAGCTTCAGTAATAGTTGGTACTCACAAAGCGCACCCCATTACATTGATGCGGCAATTATAGAAAACAATGAATTGCTGGATGATGTTCTTTCTAACATAACCCTTAATCCCGACGAAGGAGATGAAAGACGCACTGATAATGTGCGACACGAAATGAACACTTCACTTTCATTGCGGGAGCTGTACGAGCGTCTACTCACTAAGTTTAGAGTTTGTGAGCCGGAAGACTCTAAGCGGTACACTGGCGTGCTTTTGCAAATCTCCAATTACCTGCAGGGTAACCCAGACGCAACATGTACTTTAATATCGATGAGTTCGGGAGGCATACGAACCCGATCAGTGAACCAGGAAGATAAAATACCTACTGTCTTTCAAGGCCCCGCCCCATCCACACCAGGAAGAGTAGGCTCAATTTACCCCGGTGACAGGGCAATTAAATCAGGTGACCAACTGTCGATTCAGTTACATCGCCTTCAAATCCAAAAAGATGGGGCCATCACCCACTCCAATGTTCCTCTCTTAGCAATTTGGGTGCCTGAAGCTTTTGAAAAGTCGTGGGTGTCACAGTATCAGAATTAGGTGCCTTGAAATATTAGCCGAAGTGCAGCTCTCGATGGCAATTAGGGCAGACTGCTATTGCGTTGTCTATTGAATCATCTCCCCCATCAGCCAGCCGGCGAACATGATGAACTTCTAGAAACGGCATACCTGTTGACTTGGAAATGAACGGCGCTGGTTTGTCACAGTTCTCGCAAACACCGTTTGCTCTTTTCAAGGTGGCCGCGATTATATGGGGATTCCTCACAAACTGCATGCTAATGGTGGCGACCTGGCCAGGAAGCCCTCCAGATACCGATAATCGCCGTTGGAGTTCCTCATGGGGCAAGGAAAGACTTTCAGTTACTTCCCTGTCTAATTCCGCCATCAAATGTTCAGAAGATACTGGTTGCCGCCCCTCCTCATTTGGATCACGAATTAAATGGAACCACCTGCTCTCATCGTTCTCGGTTACCGCTTTAACTAGTGTGAACCTGCCCCAGTATTTGTAGTTCGCCCCTTTATTTTTTAGAAATAGTAAGATTGGATTACCATTTGATTCTAAGATAGCCCTATTCAGTTTATAATTTGGATCGAACACCCCTGTCCTACTGAAAAAGTAGTACTTGAACTCGAAGTGCTTTTTAAGCCAAGCATTTTCATATTTACCCGAAGATGTCTGCCCTTTGATTAGAACGGCATCATGGGGCCGGCTGTTGCCTATGGGGAAAATTCCGTGCTGGTTATTATATATTTCGGCACAATTACTGATGTCCCAGGAGGAATATTCTTCACCAACTACAAAATCATCAATGGTCGATCTATCCTTAAGGTACACATCAAATTTTTTCTTAAACTTAGGAAGAACTCGCTCGAAGGTCAGATGCCCATGCGCCTCCAATGCATTAAAAACTGAGTCTGCTCGCTTTCCTCCTTCGAAGCGCTCCAGGTATGTAAATAAATCGCCAACCTTTTTAAAACTTCTCACACGATTTGCAGCGTTTTGAACCTTGTTTCTAATTTTTTTATCCAGATTAGGATCATTCAGTGCAGGAGTGATGAGGTTCTCATCTAAAAAGCTCAATGCCTCAGCTATTGCCATCTTCAATAGTTACCTTAGCTCTTTTTCTTCTCTCAGCGCTCTTTCCGATGGTTCCACTCGGGAATACTCTGGATTGACCGGAAAAACCTGCTCAGGAGTAGGGTGTGGAGTTCGATTTGGCGGAAGAAGCTTTAACTTCTTAAGGTTCACTTTATGCCCAAAGAACTGTCTTCTAATTTCTTTCCCCAGCACTTCGCCGATCAGGCTAGGAACTGCGTTCCCCAACTGTTTCTGAACCTTAGAGACTCCACCCAGAATATGAACGTCGTCTGGGAAAGTTTGAATCCTAGCCATCTCTCTCATTGTTAGGCGACGGTTCTTCCAATGAAATGGGCCGATGGCAGACCCCGGTTGGGCTTGAATGGTCCAACTGGGCTTATTCTTTGCTAATTTGAGCAAAAAACTCCAATACCTGGATCTCCATGCGAAAAGTGGCTTGCCGCCACCACGCTCGGTGTGCCAAAGGTAATTTTCCCCTTCAGGAATGGAGGGCAATAATGCTCCCCATTTCCCGCCGACTTTACTAACTGAGGCATCATCCTCCGCATTGTCCAAGTCGCCAATTGCGTCCCAAGCCGTTCTAAATTCTTCTCTTTCGTGTGATTCAGTAGTCGCATTTTCGATTTGCCCAAATTTTGGCTCTGGGAAATCAAAGACCTTTCCATCCCGGGAGCCAACTATGAAGACCCGTTCCCGAATCTGAGGGACCCCAAAATGTGCGGCATTTAAGACCTTCCAGTTAAATGAATAATTCACACCATTCTTCTTGTTGATCAACTCTAAACGATCTCGGAGGTATTGAAGTCCTTCATCTTTGCCCTTGTAAGCAAGACCAAAAACGTTCTCCAGCACTGCAACATATACTCAAACGCCGCCCTGCTAGACCCATGAATTGGAGTTCCATCATCTAGCCGGGTCATGCGGAAATATGGTTGATTATTGAGCGGCTCACGGCCAGTGACCCCAATATCAATACCTAGCTCTGCGGATAAAGGCACTAAAACCGTGTGGCAAAGTGAGCGCGCTGAATAGGCCTGCGGATTATTTGGGGCGTGCCGTGGCTTAATAGCATATAGATCCACGTCCAAATCAACCGCTTTCGCAAGCAGAGAGGTGCCCAAAAAGGCAATATGAGTCTTGGTTCTTCCCTGTTCACAAAGCTGCGAAAACCGCTCAATTTTCTTTTGCCATTTTGAAGCGGGAAGATTTTCTTCAGAACGAAGCCATTGTGCTCTGAAAATCCTCTCTGCTTCCGTCTTATCGATAGTCATGATGGTTTCCCGAGGGTGGTTCGAAGCGTTGCAGACCTAAGGATATCTGATACGAATGAGGGGTCCACTCCCGCGCGCCTATGGCGCGGTCCGGCAAAGCAAATTTAGGCAACTAGATATCATTGATTTTACCAACCTGCTTTGATGATTTGGGAAGCAAGCATAGCTAACTGAATCCGCACAGTGACGAGGAAAAGGTCTATGGCAAAGAAGAAGAGAGGCGGAACAATTATTTGGATTTCTTCAACGGAGGTAACACAACATCTCTTGGAGCAAATGGAGTTTCTTTGCAGTTCATCGCTGAACTATGACAATGGTAAAAATGCTGAAGCAAAACGTCTATCCAACACCATTCGAATTTGGTGTCATACATCTACGGAAGTGTCGTGAGGCCAGAAAGCGCTTTTCATTCAATCCAAAACCTCCTGAAAAGAGGCAAAGTTCGGAAGTGCCTAGTTGCAAACGCGTATTGTTCCGGGACTATATCAGATGCACATTCCATACAGAATTCAGCAATCTTAAAAAATTTAGCCGAAGATGGGCAT
>CAYRIE010000122.1:0-5296 GCA_964424215.1 uncultured Pseudobdellovibrionaceae bacterium | reverse complement strand
GCTTCACGGGGGACGGAGCTTCACGGGGGACGGAGCTTCACGGGGGACGGAGCTTCACGGGGGACGGAGCTTTCATCGGAGCCCCATTTTGGGCAAAAAAAATGGCACCCTGATGGGCGCCATTTTTCGTATCTAACTGAGAAATTTCAGCAGCTTAGAACATGAACCAAAGGTTGATCATGGGATCAATAGAGGTCCTCTTATAATCAACGTCTACTTTCACGCCGGAGGATTCCATTTTTCCGAAATCCAACTGACGCCAGCGAAGCTGAGGGCCGAGGTGGAAGCTACCGGTCACGGGAAGAACATAGCCCACATCAATTTGGGGGCCTGCACCTTCAATGAGGTCCGTAGTGGGGTCCATTTCCGCAGTGGCCATAAAGTGATAGGTCAACATGGCTACAAAACCCTGATTAAAGAAACCCACTGTAGGAGCAATGGAAGTGGCCGTGGTGTCGTTGGTCCCAGTGTCACTGCCTTCATGGGCGTAGGTTCCACCCAAGAACAGGCCATTGGTCATCACGAAGCCGGCTCTTAAATCGAGCATGAACACGGAACCTTCACTGGTTCCACCAGCGCCTTCTGTTTTTGCTGAGCTGTAAGATAAGTTCGGGTTGATAACAAATTGTGCCTGAGCCATGGATGCGCCAAATGTGAGCATCAACGCCATAAGGCCGTACTGAGTGATCCTTTTCATGCAAGTTCCTCCTTGAGTGGGTTAACTAAGTGTTGCGATCCAGACTAGAGTTGTCAACGCACTCTCAGCCGGTTTATGACTAATTGCTTCCACAGTGCCTCAACCTACGACCAGAGGAATGTAGATATGCGCTACTGGCTTATGAAATCAGAACCCGATGTCTTTTCGATAAGCGATCTCAAAAAGTCCCGAACCACTTGGTGGGATGGAGTTCGCAACTACCAGGCCAGGAATTTTATGACCCAGGAGATGAAAGTCGGTGACAAAGTGCTCTTTTATCACTCTAACGCCGCCCCTCCAGGTGTGGCCGGGGTGGCTGTCGTGAGTAAGCCGGCCGAACCCGATGCAACGGCTCTTGACCCCAAGAGTGACTACTTTGACCCCAAGGCCACCAAGGAAAACCCGCGATGGTTTTGTGTCCAGATTAAGTTTGAGAAGACCTTTAAGAACTTTCTTCCTCTAGATGAGCTTCGGGAAGTTAAGGGGCTTGAGGAGATGGCGCTCCTTAAGCGCGGTCAGCGCCTGTCTGTTCAGCCTGTGACGGCTAAGGAATTTAAGATCATCGAAAAGCTCGGCGACGCCTAGCTGGGGTTTAAAGCTTTAGCGCTATAGCCACCAAATCAGGTTCTTTCCCTTAGTGTGCGCCTTTTTTCCCCAGTAGCTAGCCAGCCAGTCCACCGTGCGCTCGGTGAAAAAGCACACATGACTTGGATCTTTGGCATAGTACCATTCGGTGATCTCTCCCTCTTCTCGCCACAAGCTAGTGAGCCACACAAGTGGTGCTTGAGGCTTCACCCACTGGGCCATGCGCTCCACCTCACGAGCTGGCGAGAAGAAGTGCTCAGCAGCTTCCGTGCACACCAAAAAGTCAAAACCTCCTTCGGGAACAGGAGGAAATTCTTGGAAGAAAAAGGGGTCATAGATTTTCATCTTAAAGCCAGCTTCTTCGAGCATCTGAGCTAACACCGGTCCCGGCCCGCAACCAAAATCAAGCCCCTCACCTTGCCGGCTAGCAAACTGCTCCACAATCACCTTCACCACCGGAGCCAGAAAGTCCCTGTAGCCCTGGCTTTCCGGGGAGTTCTTATGCTGCATATACCTTTGCTTTTCCCGATCAGCTGATAGATGATGCTGAGGGTCCTTGAAGTAGAGTCCGCACTCGCGGCAGCTCCAAAATGTGATAGGTGTGGCCGCGATTTTGAGCCGGCTATGGGAACTACAAAGAGGGCAGATCGAAAGCATATCTCTTGCTACTCGCAGGTCGGTCCGGCCGCAAGGAGCAATTCACTGGGTGGGAATGAATATGGCTGAAATTTTAATCTATTCTAAAAAAGTTTGCCCCTACTGTGTCGCTGCTAAAAACCTTCTGACCGGCAAAGGGGCTCAGTTCAAGGAGATTATGGTCGATGATGACCCTGATCTTTATGCTGAGCTGAGAAAGAAAACCGGCATGATGACGGTCCCGCAGATTTTCATCAATGACGAACTTGTGGGCGGATACTCAGAGCTATCTAAGCTGGATCAAGAAGGGAAGCTCGACCCCCTTCTCAAAGGGTAAGGAAGCCCACTGTTGAATTTTTTTAGGGGAATCTATTTTGTAGGGCTAGCGCTCCTGGTGCTGGCAGGGGCAGCAGCGTCCGCGCAGTCTGAAAGTTACGATCTTGGTGACTTTCAGATCCACGTTACAGAGGGCGCGGTGACGGCTCAAAGCAGCGGCAAGGAGATAGCCTCCTTCCTTCTGACCCAAATCAGACTGGAAAAAGGAGCTAACAAAGCCGTTGAACGCTACGGCACCTTTCAGATGTCCCAGACCACTCAGTTGACCTGCCGCTGGGACAAAACCCTAAGCTCCTCTTACGATCAAGGAGCTCTTACTGTGTTAGGCCAGGTCCGTGGCCCTGCCGGGTGCCCCGCTAGGCTTTCCCTTAAGCTCACCTCCCCCGCAAACAGCCAGCTCAATTTTCATCTCACAAGTGGCCTCGCTGAGCAGGAGGGCTACCGGCTTAGCATGGCTTTTTCTTCCCCCGATGCTGAGGACTTTTTAGGTTTGGGGACGCAGTACACCCATCTGAGGCTGAAAGGCCATAAAGTCCCGATCCTGTCTCAAGAGCAAGGCCACGGAAGAGGCCTCCAGCCTATTAGCTTTTTGCAGTCGATTTTTGCACCTGGACTTCAGGGGACAGCCTACTCCACCTACGCACCTTCTTCGTTTTTCATCAGCACTCTGGGAAGATCATTTTTCTTTCCCCACTACGAGTACGGAACCTTGGATTTTAAGCGCCGAGGGCAAATCACGGCTCAGTACTGGAGCCCCGAGATCCGCGGTGAAATCTTTCACGCAGACCATCCGGGCGAGCTGATCTCCCAGCACACAGAGCGGGTCGGCCGACAATCTCTTCCGCCCGACTGGATCCACCGGGGAGCTGTTATTGGAATTATGGGCGGAACCGAAACGGCTCTTGAAATTCAGTCTGAGCTCAAGGATCGCGGCGCTTCGGTGGCGGGCTGGTGGCTTCAGGACTGGTCGGGAGTTCGGCGGGCCACTTTGGCCCTTAGACTCAACTGGAACTGGCAGTTAGATGAGGATCATTATCCTGGCTGGCAGGAAATGGTACAGAGCTTTCATGGGCTCGGTGAAGGCGTGATCGGTTATATCAACCCCTACATTTCACCCTCGGACCGAGTGGTGCCCCCCATCAGAAATCTTTTTGACGAGGCCAAAGAGCGCGGCTTTCTCGTGCTCAGCCCCAAAGGTGCCCTTTACGAAGTAGAAATGGGCGGATTTAAAGCCTACCTGGTGGACCTTTTTAACCCTGAAGCTAGAAGTTGGCTCAAAAGTTTAATGGCCTACATGGTGGATCACGTGGGTCTATCGGGCTGGATGGCAGACTTTGGTGAAGCCTTCCCGTTTGATGGAGTGGTTCAGACCGATTTGCCAAGGGGAGAGCTTCATCACCGTTACGTCGAAGAGTGGGCCAAACTTCAGCATGAGTTCATTACCGAAAGAGGTCTCGAAGAGGAGCTGTTTGTCTTTAGCCGCAGCGGCTTTCACGGCAGCCAAAAATACTCCAGCATGTACTGGCTCGGAGATCAGAGCACAACCTGGGATGAACTGGATGGTATGAAAACGGCTCTAAAGGGGCTCTTAAGCTCGGGCCTGTCAGGTTGGCAGTTCAATCACAGTGATGTGGGCGGCTACTTTAGCGTGAGGGTGCCAGCTCTTGTGAGAATCAGTAGATCTGAGGAGCTCCTTTACCGCTGGTTGGAAATGAACACCTTTACACCTCTTTTAAGAACCCACGAAGGGCTTAACCCGGATCTGAACTTCCAGTTTTATTCAACGCCCGACTCTTATGACGTCTTTGCCAGATTCTCGGACATCTTTGCTGAGTTATTTAATTACCGAAAGCAAGTCTTTCAGGAAGCTCTTAGCACGGGACTTCCGGCTGTTCGGCACATGTATCTTGAGCACCCCGAAGATCCCAACTCGTTAAGTATTGAGGATCAATTTTTTCTCGGAAGCGATCTCCTAGTGGCACCCGTGCTGGGTGAGGGCGTCACTGAAAGAAGAGTGTACCTTCCAGCTGGCAGCTGGAAGCATCTTTGGTCAGGTCGATCCTGGCACCTTAAAGAGGGTCTGTGGATTCAGCAACCAGCCCCCTTAGGTGAGCCTCCGGTATATTACCGAGCTTCCAACGAAGTGCTTTCGGACTGGGCAGGCAGAATTTTTGCCCGCTCTCTTTTAACAGAGTGAACCTGTCAGAGGCGAAGTTCGGTTTTTTGAACCATCGGCTGAGGTTTTTCAAAAAACTCCATAACCGCTGCCTCCACCTCTGGGATAGTCTTTGCCGTTTGCGCCCTACTGATCAAACTCTGACCAAACACCAGCCAGGGAGTGGACATGCGCAAATGAAAGTAGAACTTCCTTAAGGCGAGCTTTTCTGGGTGAGCCTCACTTAATAGTTTTAAAATCATCAGAAGGCATTTTCCGTACTCGCGCCCTTCCTCCTCGGGAGTGGCCGGAGCCTGCTCACCGGCTCGCCCCATCGGAGCAGGCCAGCCCAGGCTCTCACCCAGCTGCCAAAACAGCCACGGCCTTGCCGTCAGCGCACGCCCGATCATCACCATGTCAACGCCCGTCTCCTTAAGCATCCTAAGAGCATCGGCTGCCACCTGAACGTCGCCGTTTCCTAAAATCGGCACCTGTGTTCTTTGCACCAGCTGAGTGATCTGAGTCCAATCGGCCTTTCCCCGCCGCTTCTGTTCTGTCGTTCGCGGATGAAAGGCCAGCCAGCTGGCGCCCGCCTGAGTGATCGCATCAATAAAGTCATAAAAGTTTTCTGCCTCGCCCCCCACGCGCAGCTTTACTGAGACCGGCAGGGGAGAATTCTTAACGGTCATTCGCACCACTTCGGCCGCGTAGTTTCTATCGCCCATCAGCGCCACACCGTAATTGTGCCGAAGAGCTTTTTTGACCGGACATCCCATGTTGATGTCGATAGCTCCTGCACCCTGGCGGGCGAGCTTTTCCACCGTGGGGGCCACAAACTGCTCTTCATTGCCAAGGATCTGGGGTGCCCACACGGTTTCATCGGGTAG